>JAGHSJ010000320.1 GCA_018065935.1 Candidatus Kurthia equi | reverse complement strand
AAACGATATAATATATAAGGCGAGGTAGCGGAAGGGGGATTTATTTGAAGAGAAAATTACTAACCATACTTACAATTTATATGATGCTCTTCATTTTTTCCTCATCTCATGCGGTAGCACAGGCACAAACCAATATTGATTTTTCTGAAGAAACCTATGAATGCTTTTCTTCAAAATTAGATGGTGAATGGCTATTTTATGCAAATGAATTGTCTGTACCGAGAGACGTTAGAAGTCAATTAAAATTAAGTGAAGGTAAAAAAGTAGAGTTACCAAATAGTTTTCAAAAAAATATTGAAAAAGGAACGTATACGACAACGATTACATTTCCCAAAAGCTTTATAGGTAAAAGTATTCGTTTTAATATTCCCTTTCAATTAAGTTCGTATAAACTATATGTGAATGACGATTTAATAATAAAAAATGGTTTTGATAAACAAAAATTTTCAAGGGAGCTACTTGAACTCAAGCCCCTGACGCCAACATTTATTTTAGAGGAAGAAAATGTTCAATTGACCTTTCAAGTATTGGGATTCGATGATGTCTCAACCGGATTAAATAAAAGTATTTCAATAGGTAACGAAAATTTAATTGAACGTAATGTGAGTGGCTGGGCATTTATGCAAGCCTTTTTAATCGGTGGTATTTTATTAGTAGCTTGCATTTCCTTGTCTATCTTTATTTACCGAAAGGGAAATAATGCCTATTTAGTATTTAGTCTTTTTAGCTTTGCAAGTGGCATATGGGGGTTATTTACAGATGATTATCTGTATACCATTTTCTACGATAAGCTAGATTGGATAACAGCCACACGACTTACGTATATATTACCGATGTTTGTCATTTCTTTTTATGTTTTATATATATCCAAAAGTTTTAGACATGTGATTTCTGAAAAATTAATGAATGCTTTCCAAGCCATTCTAGTAGTCATTATTTTGGTATGTATTTTTGCGCCAAATGGCCAATATCAGCAGCTGTTTTTAGTAATCAATAGTTGTCTAACACCGTTCTATTTATACTTTATAGCACGCACGATGATGCATGTAAGATGGAAGGATAAAGCAGAAGTGCTGACTGCTATCGGTGTTATTAGTATTTTTGCTGGCTCATCACATGATATGTATATTTTAGGGACATCTCAAAATGGGCTCCAACTAGCCTTTATATTCATCGGTGTATTTATAGGTATCCAGAGTTTTATATTAAGTTATCAATTTGTCTTACAATGGAAAAAAATTGAACAGTTAAATAGTAAATTAGTAGATTTGAATGAGACGTTAGATGAGAAAATTAAAATACGTACAAGACAGCTCGAGAAAAGTAATTCAAAACTGCGTTCTTTAGCCTATTTAGATGGATTAACAGGGGCATTTAATCGTCATTATTTTAATAAAAATCTAGAAAATATCTATCAAAAATATTTAGAAATCAGTGAGCCTATAGCGGTATTAATTTTAGATGTAGATGAATTTAAACGTTATAATGATTATTATGGGCATGTAAGAGGGGATGACTTACTAAAATCACTCGTAGCGATCCTGACAGAAAATCTTCCCTGTCGTGCGGAATTTACACGCTATGGTGGAGAAGAATTTGCAGTTATTTTAGATGAGACCACAGCAAGTGAAGCAAATGAAATAGCTGAAAAACTGCGCGCTTCTATTGAAAATGCAAAATTAGAGCATCTCGGTCGTACATCACGTATAGTAACGATTAGTGTCGGTGGAGTAGCGCTTGAAACAACGAAATTTAATGATGTGAATGATGTTTTAGCGAAAGCAGATGAACAGTTGTATTTGTCTAAAAATAATGGACGTAATAAGGTTAATTTCAAAAATCTCGGTTAATTAATCGGAAATATGCTAGAACCGTCCTCGTGAACGGTTCTTTTTTTGCCTATAAATCTAGATGAATAGCTGGAATACATAGGAAAGACGACTAAACTAAATAAATGAAAAAATACAGTTGACGAATTCATTTTTGCATGATATCTTTAATTTAAGATAAATCAATTCAAGATATTTTCGAAGGGGTTTATCAAAAAAAGGTTGACGCATTCTTCTATCTATGATATCTTTAATTCAAGATAAATTATATCAAGATAAAAGGGGGTTGCGTGTAATGTCGGATAATGAATCGCTTAAAGCGCTAACAGTTTTACTTAGGGCATCTCAAACCATTGAGGCACAGCTTCGTAAAGACATGCAGCAATTTCATATTAATTTAACCGAATTCGCAGTTCTCGAATTACTCTATCACAAGGGCAATCAACCAATCCAGCGAATTGGTGAACAAATATTAATCACTAGTGGAAGTATTACTTATGTGGTAGATAAACTTGAGCAAAAAGGGTATGTATGTAGAGATGCGAGTCCAACAGATAGACGTGTTACTTTTGCGAAACTGACAAAAGAGGGACATGCTTTTATAGAAGAAATTTTTCCGATACATCAAAAACTTGTAGAAGAAATTTTTTCTCCAATTAACTTACAGGAAAAACAGCAGGTAATCGAACTATTAAAAAAAGTTGGTTATCACGCGAAAAGTTTATAATCTTAGGAGGATTTTAACATGACAAATCAATTAAAAGGTATTCACCACGTAACAGCAATTACAAGTAGTGCAGAGGAAAATTACAAATTCTTCACATATGTTTTAGGTATGCGTTTAGTTAAAAAAACAGTCAATCAAGATGACATCCAAACTTACCATACATTCTTTGCAGATGATAAAGGGAATGCTGGTACAGATATGACATTCTTCGATTTCCCTGGCATTCCAAAAGGTGTCCATGGTACAAATGAAATTTCTCGTTCTGCTTTCCGTGTCCCAACAGATGCAGCTTTAGAATATTGGGAAAAACGTTTCAATCGTTTAGAAGTAGCTAATGAAGGAATTACAACTGAATTTGGCGTGAAAGTATTAAAATTCTCTGACTTCGATGACCAAAGATATCAACTTGTATCAGATGAAAATAATAAAGGTATTCAAAGTGGAACACCTTGGCAAAAAGGGCCAATCCCACTTGAATTCGCTATCACTGGCTTAGGTCCAGTAGAAGTAACAATTGCAGATTTCGACTTCTTCAAAAACATGCTAGAAAAAGCGTTAATGTTTAAACAAGTAGCCCAAGAAGGAGACAAGTATCTATTTGAAGTAGGTACTGGTGGGAATGGTGCACGCATTATCGTAAAACACGATGAAACATCACCAAATGGTATTCAAGGATTTGGTACCGTTCACCACGCAGCACTTCGTGTAGAAGACCGTGAAGTACTAGATTACTGGATTGAACGCATGGCAGAAATTGGTTTCCATACTTCAGGCTACGTAAACCGCTTCTTCTTTGAATCTCTATATGCACGTGTAGCACAAGGAATCCTATTTGAATTCGCGACAGAGGGTCCAGGATTCATGGGAGACGAGCCTTATGAAACATTAGGTGAAAAACTTTCTTTACCGCCGTTCTTAGAACCTAAACGTGAAGAAATTGAATCAATGGTTCGTCATTTTGACACAACTCGCTCAACAATTAACTTTGAAAAAGAATACGAATAAGCATCGATTGAAGTCATAGCTGTAGCTTTGTCTGGTACACATCAGACAGGCTACAGTTTTTTTATTGGCTAAAGAATAAAATACAGAAATTTGGTAAAATGGAAAGTGGGAGGGATTAGATGAGAATAAAATTAGCGATTGTCGCAACCGGTGCCTTACTTTTAGCCGCTTGTGGCGCTAGAGGTGCAGCGCCTAATGAAGTTACTGAAAAAGAGAAAGAGCAAACGGCTGTACATATTACCGTTCCGTCGAGCTATGTGAAAGAAGATGGCTTAGTTGATGAATGGGATAATAGCTTATACACCGGTGTCGAAGTAGAAGAAGGTCAAACTATTTATTATATGACAGAAGAACAGCAAAAGGATCTTATAGAGGACTCTCAAAATAATTTAGCTGCTATGTTGGAGCAAGTAGAGAAATCAACTAAATATGAAGCCGTCACATCAATTGAACAATCGAATGATTTTCATGCGATTCGTGTGAATGTAGATAAAAAAAGCTATATCAAAAGTGATAAAGAGGTCCTTTTCCAAACCATTGGATTGCCACTTATTCATTATCAACTACTCAATGGTCAGGATGCAGATAGCTTTGTTATCGAGTGTGAAGTCTATGATGCTTCTGCAGATGAAATGATAGAAGTAGTAAACTTACCGATGGATTTATCGAATGGTGTCTTGAAATAGTCACCAGAATAGGCGGTGGAGATAAAAATCACTTACCTATCTATAGATTAAAGGCCAAGCTACGTTTTTTAGTAGTTTGGCCTTTTAATTGTGGAATCTAGCGTAAGTTTTTTTCATTTACTGTAGAGGGAGCAATTTTTTGTTGGGCTGAAATGTTCAAAATCTGAATAAATTGTTCATTCATATATTCTACTGTGTAGTTGAAGTCATTATTCACCCATTCAATAATCATGCCAATTATCGAATACGCGTGATAAGAAGCAAATAATTCTGGATTAATGATTTGTTCCTTTGTTTGAAAGGCAATAATGTCGAGCATTAATTCCTTAAATTTATCGAAAAATACCGTATGTAAGTGAATCGAACTCTCTTTTGCAAAAACGATACGATAAAAATCGCGATAGGTAAAGATATGCTGAAAAATCCCAATAGTCGTCGAATCGAGCGTCTCAGGTGTCAACTTCGGATTCGCCTCATAGGGGATATAATAGGCTTGAATTAAGTCATCTGAAATTTTCTCGATGACTTCTTCAAAAAGGACATCCTTTGTTTCGTAATGACGATAGAAGGTGCCTCTATTTATACCAGCCTCCTTGCAAATCATGGAGATGGTCATTTCTTCGAAAGGTGTTTCTTGTAAAAGTAGGAAAAAGGCTTGGTGAAAGGCCTCTTTTGTCTTTAAAATTCGTGTGTCAACTTTTTTCATATATCCTCCAAAGTTCCTATGCAACAAATTCTGTCACATCTGTAGTATATTTATTCGAATTACTAATAGTTGTTAGTTGAAACCGTTTTCTTCTCTATCATATAATAATTAGTGAACAAATGTTGTATAAAAAGGAGAGATATTGATATGAGATTAGAAAATAAAGTAGCAATCGTAACAGGTGCAGCATCAGGTATGGGGAAAGCTATCGCTGAATTGTATGCAAAAGAAGGCGCGAAAGTAGTTGTTTCGGATTACAATTTTGATGGTGCAAAAGCAGTGGCTGAATCAATTAATGCAAATGGTGGCGTAGCTATCGCAAACCAAGCAAATGTTGCCGAACTAACTGATATCGAACGCCTTTTCGAAGAAACACTTAATAATTTTGATCAATTAGATATCCTAGTAAACAATGCTGGAATCATGGATGGTATGGAACCAGTCGGAGAAATTTCTGATGAGAAATGGGATCGTGTATTTGCAGTAAATACAACAGGTGTCATGAAAGCAATGCGTATTGCGACAAATCTTTTCTTAGAGCAAGGTCATGGCGTTATTGTAAATAATATTTCAGCAGGTGGACTTCGTGGTGCGCGTGCAGGTGCAGCTTATACAGCATCTAAACATGCAGTAGCTGGTCTGACAAAAAATACAGCATATATGTACGCTAATTCTGGTATTCGTTGCAATGGTATTGCACCGGGTGGCGTAGCAACAAATATTCAAAATTCGATGACAAGCGTTTCTGAATTTGGTATGGGTCGTCAAATGACAGGTAGTGGTACAATGCCACGTGTAGGTGAACCAGAAGAAATCGCAAAACTTGCATTATTCTTAGGCTCAGATGAATCTAGTTTTGTAAACGGCCAAGTAATTGCTGCAGATGCAGGATGGACAGCGTACTAAAAAAACCTGATCTTTTATAAAATAGATAGCTATTTCAGAACGAAAAAAGAAGAGAATAGGCTGTATGCCTTTCTCTTCTTTTTTGCATGCAATTTCTCATTTGGCAAATGCAATCCCACGCTGAAAATAATCTATTTATCATCTTTATACATAGTATCTGCAACCCATCTTTTTTTATATAGCTAAGCCCTTCACGAGTGGCTCAAAAATTTGAATATTTTCATGAAAAGGGGCTTTTTGAGAATAATGTAAGCAATGACTTAATATATCGATATAAGGTGTAGGTTGATCTATTTTACGCGCATGATAAATTAGTTCATCAATTATATCTGTAGGGTGCCTATCATCGTATTTAAAAGTGGATTCAGATGTTATATGGGCCTGCAGTAATTCTTTAAATTGGGTGCTTATTTCTTCTGTTTTTGTATCGGAATCTATCATTAATTTATTAAAATCAATCGTATCAAGCTGTATTAATTCTTTATAGTGCTTATGCGCAATTCTCCCTACTTCATCAGCTAGGTGAATGGAGGTTTCAAGGGCAATTTTATGATGTAAAATGTCCCCGAATGAACAGTTTAGCGCACTAGCTAAACGATCAAAAGCTACTAAGTAAAGGGCATAGGACCATTTTATATTTTTACTAGGCCCAATAATATTCGTTTGGGCAATAAAATCTAAGAAATTTTTTGTTTCAATTAGTTCGTCCCAATGCTGTTCATTAGTTGATTGTATATTAAAACCATGTCGCTGCATTTCGTGTGATTTAGTTGTTAAAAACACCATATCCCTTCCACGATATGATGCATTAAAATGGCATATTGCTGAAATAACAGGGTTTTCAGAAAAAGCTTTTACGAGTGTATCATCGGATAATGTGAGTTGAAAGGACAAAATAATTGTCGTTTTCTTTAGTTGTTTTTTTATAGCTGGAATGATTGCTTCATTTTGATTGGGCTGCGTAAAAATCAAAATAAAGTCGTATGTTCCATCAAGACTATCTAGGGTAGAGAAAGAAATCCTTGGTGTAACCGGAAGATTCGTTCCTTTAACTGTAAATTCTTTTACAGTGTCAGTCGAATTCGGTACGGCTATACATGTTACATTTCCATGCGAATTTTTTAAATATCCTGCTATAACAGAACTAATAACTGTTGCGCCAATCACTGCAATTTCCATACAGATTCTCCTTATACCATCAATTTATTCATTTCCTTAAAAAGGAATCAATTTATAAAGGGGGTTTATCGTCAAGTTCACGCTCAGTCCAGCCTTCATATTCGGCTTCAACATTTTCCTCTGTGTTTTCATCTCCAACAACTTCATCTAAAACGGTGTCGTAAGATTCTTGTTCCTTATCGTATACTTTTTTTTCGTCTCCTTGCAAAATTTGCTCAAAAGACGTGTTTTGTGGATCATGTTTTTTCATGGCTAACGCCTCCTCTAGTAGCTGTTTTCCCTATCCTCGTGTGAAATATACATGTTATTGTTATCTTTTTTAAATTTGTTATAATTATAGGAACAAGTATTCGGAAAGGGTAGGTATGATGCAGATTGAGCAAGTGTTAAATGAGATAGAGCAACGTACTATAGCAAATCAAAATGGACAGACCACGATGAAGTGTCGTCATTTTATAAAAAAGTTAGGGTATAAAGCACGATCCCAAAAATTAGTGGATGAAGTGACAAATCATGTAAATGCTTCAACTTTACGTATAGTACTCCCTCAAAACAAAAAAACTTGGATGGAAATTTCACCTGATGAGAATATTGTTTTCAAACGACTAGATAAGCAACAAAAAATGATACCTACTCCAAAACCAAAGAAATCTTTATATGCTTTTCAAGTAGAGGCCATTCATCAATTAAAGATTAAGCAGAGGCAAGGGAAGTTTAAAGGATTACTTGTCTTGCCAACAGGTGGAGGAAAGACAACAACAGCTGTTCGTTGGCTTTGGGATGTTGCCTTGACGAAAGGGAAGAAAGTATTGTGGTTAGCACATCGGCATGAATTATTAAATCAAGCATGTCAGACATTCAAAGAAAATTGTCGCCAAGAAGTGACGTACCGTATCGTATCAGGCGCTCATGATCATGCTAAGCAAATCCAACAGGAGCAGCTGCTAATTGCGAGTAAAGATAGTTTGATTCACCATCTAGATGAACTTACAAAATGGCTTGAACAAACAGAAGAGGTCTTTATTATAGTAGACGAAGCGCATCACGCCACGTCGGCGACATATAAACGCCTATTGCATCATGTCGAAAAAACGGTGAGAAATCCATATCTACTTGGTCTAACAGCTACGCCATTCAGGACAGCGGAAACGGAGCAGGGAGCTTTGCGTGCGTTATTTAAGGATGGTATTTTTTATAAAAAAGATTTAAAAAATTTGATTGCTAGTGGTATTTTAGCGCAACCACGCTTTGCTGAATTAAAAACGGAGAGTGGTGTGTATGAAAAAATTGATAAAGAGCAATTACATGCACTGAGGTCATGGGATATTTTACCTGAGGCGGTAGCCAATCAATTGGCACAGAATAAAAAAAGAAATCATCTAATTGTTCATCAATATAAGCAACATGCAGCTGTTTATGGGAAAACAATTTTATTTGCCATTAATCGAGCCCACGCCATTACGCTTGCAGCACTTTTTAAAAAGACAGGTATAGATGCACGGATTGTTATTTCTAATCATGAGTCAACTGCACAAAATCAGCAAACGATACAGGCATTTCGAGAAAATGTTTTCCCTATTTTAATTAATGTTAATATTTTAACGGAGGGAGCAGATTTCCCTGATGTGAAGACGGTTTTCTTGGCTCGTCCGACGGTGTCGGCTATTTTTATGACGCAAATGGTAGGCCGTGCATTACGTGGAGAAGTAGCTGGCGGTACAAAAGAAGCTCATATCGTAAGTTTTGTCGATGAATGGATGGACAAAATTGCTTGGTCGAATCCACAAGTATTGCTGGCAGGTGAAAATATAGATCCAACGTATTCGGAAGAGCTACAGAAGAAAGTAACAGAGGTAATTGCAGCACATGTCATTGAAAATTTGGCCCTTCGTATGGATGATAGTGTGGGTTTTGAACAGCTAAATCGTTTGCAATTTGAAGAAAGTGTTCCCTTAGGGATTTATTCCTTACACTATCTTCATGAAGAAAAAGCGATTGATGAGGATATTTTAGTATATGAAAATGACTATGAAGCCTATGAAAAAATGCGTGCATATTTGCCACCATTTTGTGAACAGAAAGGCTTACATAAGGGGCTATCCAATGGTCAATTACGTACGGTCGCCTATGAATTAGAGATGCGTTATTTTATTGAAGATCAGTTAAATCCGATGTATGATATTTTCGATTTAGTCGCGCTATTACGCTACTATTTGGTGACAAAAGAGTTACCACAACTTTTATTATTCAAAGATCGAAAACAAATCAATGTTACGGAAATTGCACGCACAATTCGGATGAAAGATTTTACCTATCGCCAACAGCGAGCATATATCCAAGAAAAATGGGATACCAATCCCTTTTTGCAAATCTTTTTTAGCTACAAAGAGCTCTATTATAAAAAATGCGTACAAACAGAATTATTAGCCCTGGAACAAGTGAGTCAGCATCCCTATGAAACCTACCAATCCTCGCTACCTCTATCGCGTCTGAAAAGAGAATACCATGCAGTCTGGCGTCGTTTAGTTTTTGATGTGTTTGAACAGCATCGTCAATCCAATGGAAATTACCGCTGTGTGAAAACAGGATTCGAAAGTTCAAACAAAGCAGAATTCTCGATTGCTTACAGGAAGTCTTTGAAAAACGGGGGAAAAACAGAAATTAGCAATTTGGCTTTAGTACGCAATGAAAAAATGGTCACCGCAGATTAATGCGATGACCATTTTTAGTTGATGGAAAAGAGTCGTTACATCTTATTGAATTAATTTTAGAAAAGTTTCTTCTGTAATCATGTCAATTGGATGCCCCTGTTGCTGAAGAGTAGTAGCTAAGCGCCATTTTGAACTTTGATGCATAGTGTGATCGAAATTTTGCTGACTCTTCTTACTAATAACGAGTATGTCCACTTTTTTAGACATCGTGTTGGAGAAAAATCCGCCAGCTCGCATGACAAGTTTTGCGGCATCACTTCGGCGCATACCTTGTAAGCCACCAGTGAAAACAATCGTTTTTTGCTGTAATGTAGCAAGAGGCTCTTTATGAAGAATGAGCTCATCATTCAGTAGAGATAACCATTGATTTTGTTCTTTAAGCAATGTCATTGCAACTTGAGCGAGACGTGCTGCATCCGAAATTTGTTCGGGAATATCTAGGTGTTTTGCCAAATCACTTAGTGCATAAGATGGTAAATTGTGTATGTTTTGTTTTGCATACGGTAATAAACTACGATGTGTAAAAATGGGCGGTAATTGACCCAGACTATCATAGCTTTCTTGAATACAAAGTGCTTCATATGGTTGGTAAAAGGAAATGACATTTTGTTGCTCTAGCCAATTATGTAGAATGGGTGCAAATTCTGCAAATGAAGGCGAGTGTTCAACATCTGCTTTTTCAATTCCATGAAGGGACGTATAAAAAGGATCAAAATCTTGTTCTGTATGAATATAGCTATGTAAAGAATCCGTTATTTCGTTATTTTCAACTTTAATTAAGTCGATTGCACAAATACTATCAGGCCATTGGTTTGCTGTTTTTATAGAAAGGGAAATAAAATTCATCATGTCACTCCGAAAGTTTTTCTTTTACTATAACATGAGTGGGTATATGAAATTAATACGAGTGAAGCAATTAAAATAGATTAATAAGTAGAATTTTGAATAAAAGATAATTATTGCAAAAAAGGAGCAAATCAAGTCCTTAATGGCAAGCATATTCAAACAGAAATTCTTCATTTTATGGTAATATAGGAATATAAATCAATAGGAGGTTTTATTTGATGATTTCAGAAAAATTACATGTAAAATTAAATGACCAATTAAATTTTGAATTTTATTCAGCACATGCGTATCTTGCGATGGCTGCATATTGCACAGAAGAAAATTACGATGGTTTTGCCAATTTCTTTTTAGTACAAGCTGAGGAAGAACGTTTCCACGCAATGAAATTTTATAATTTCTTAAGCGATATGGGACAACGTGTAACAATTGCCGAATTTCCAAGTGTGAAAAATGATTTCACTTCTATTTTAGATGTTTTCCAAACAGCATTACATCACGAAAAAGAAGTAACACGTCGTATTTATGAATTATCTGATATCGCATTAGATGAACGTGAACATGCTACAATGGCATTCTTAAAATGGTTCATCGATGAACAAATCGAAGAAGAAGCTACTTTTGATACATTAATTGCAAAAATTTCACGTATTGAAAATGATCCAAACGCGGTCTTTATGTTAGATGAAGAGTTAGCTAAACGTACTTTCGTTGCTCCTGCTGAATAAGGTGAGCGAATCAAAATCAGTTATTGAAAGAGGGATACCTTGTTCAACAACTGATTTTTTCATAAGGAGGGAATTCTTGTGAAGTTAAGAAATCTTGCATTACTCATCATGCTACTGGTAGGACTAGTGATTCTTTTTGATAGTGGAAAGGATTCGAGTACATTTTTTTTATATGCTACTTGGTTATGTATTCTTGTAACACCATTTATTTTAGTTGGCTATAGTGCCATGTCGAAAAAATATAAAGGACAACAAATCGTCCTTGCGCTCATTTTCTCTGTCATCGGTAGTTTTTTCGTATTGTATATGCATTACTTTTTACAGGGAACACCACTCATGTTAGGTATTCCACAAGGCGATGAGACAGTTAGCTATGATGTGGAGCAGCTATTGTTTACGATAGTTGTGAGAATGAACTTAGTGTTAACAATTGTCTACGGCATGTATTTTTCAGTGCCAGCATTTAGAAAAAAAGAGTAGGATGCAGTATAAGGCGGAGAGGCTATTTCTTTCTTATCTCATTCGAATCACCTGGTGGAAATTGCAGCAAATTGCGATTTTCACCTTTTTTATTTTTGGAAAATGCATGATTTTCTATCCAAGGGTCCAGCCCCATTTTAGTTTACAAACAGCGTAGTAGTGGGAATTGATGTGCAATAGGTAGCTGGAAATAACAAAGTGAAATTTTTTTAGAAAAAGTATTGACGTAAATTGATATTCTATGATAATATATTTCTTGTCAGTAAGAAACACACACATTAGTAAGCGGTATGCGGAAGTAGTTCAGTGGTAGAACATCACCTTGCCAAGGTGGGGGTCGCGAGTTCGAACCTCGTCTTCCGCTCCAAAATTGGAGATATACTCAAGTCTGGCTGAAGAGAATAGTCCTGAAAACTATCAGGCGGGTCAAACCGCGCGGGGGTTCGAATCCCTCTATCTCCTCCATTTTTTATTACAGTTTCATCATATTTTTGCGGAAGTAGTTCAGTGGTAGAACATCACCTTGCCAAGGTGGGGGTCGCGAGTTCGAACCTCGTCTTCCGCTCCAATATCGGAGGTATACTCAAGTCTGGCTGAAGAGAATAGTCTTGAAAACTATCAGGCGGGTCAAACCGCGCGGGGGTTCGAATCCCTCTACCTCCTCCATTTTTAGGGTCGGTAGCTCAGTTGGTAGAGCATTAGATTGAAGCTCTAAGTGTCGGCGGTTCGATTCCGTCCCGACCCATATTAAACAAGCAGGTCATGTAGATGACCTGCTTGTTTTTTTGTATACTATAAAGAGTCTAGATGTGAAGGAGATATGTATGGAACTTTATCACTATTCTTTTTCTTACTATTTACGAAATAATCGAGAAATTTTTGTACAGGATGCTATGGGAGAAATTGTTTTCGTATTAAAACAAAATCGTTTTCTTTTGCTAGAACTTAAGCGACAATTCTCCAATTTCGTAAAGTACACGTATCGCATTTATCATGCGCAAGATAAACGCCAACTGTTCTTGATACATGGGCATCTAGGGCGTTACTTGCAAATAAATGATGAAAAAGAAAAAATTAAAATAAAACAAAAACGTATGCAATTGATTGAGAAAAAACAGCAATTTATAATAGGTGACCACTTCTATAGCTTTGAAGTAGATGCCACGCGAAAAGCAAGCTTACAGAAGAATGATCAACTCGTTGCCACTGCTGAAATTAGCAACCAATTGCAATCAAAAGAAGATTATCATATTGTTGTGGAAGCAGTTGATGCAGAACATGCAGCGTTATGTATCGTTTGCTTTCAAAATTTCCACTTGGCCTCTTACGAAAGTAAATTGATTCAATAATGGGTTCTATTTTTGAAAATAATATAAACTTTCTTCAATTCCACGTTTCGTTTTAAAAAGTTCAGCCAATAAAAATTCTTTTCTTTCAGTAGTTAAAGAGAAGGTTAGGGCACTTAAACTTATAACCGTCACTAGTTGACCGTTTTTAGCAATGATTGGAACCGCGATAGAAATCGTCTCCTTTGTTTCATCTTCAAGCGCTACAAAACCATCTAAAATAATTTTTTCGAGAAAATGATGCGTTAATCGGGTGTCATTTTCTTTTTTTTCTAAAATTGTTCGATGAGCTAAAATAATTTGATTGGCTGCGTTCAATGGGATAGGGGTACGAAGCCCCAATTGATCGATGATATGAATCCGATTATTAGGACCATCAATTCGTTCCACAATCATGGATTCATTTTCCAGTGGCTTATGCATATAAATACTTTCATTGGTTTGCTTAGCCAATTGATCCATTAGAGGGCGAATTTTCGATACATAATCGAATTGGTCATACACCTGTAATCCATACTGCATCCAGACATCGCCTAAAGTATAGAATTTAGTATCTGGATTGAATTCAACGAATCGGTGATTAGTCATCGCAGTTAAAATGCGATGCAATGTGCCTAAAGGTAAATCGGTTGATTCGCTTAATTGTGAGATTGTTAAACCTTGAGGTGAATGAGTAGATAACGCATTTGTAATTACCATAATTCGATTGAGTGCTTGCATAAAATAATCTCCCCTTAAATTTTCTGACTATTGACATTATAATGCATTGCGATTATATTTGGAATATAAAATTCCAAAAACGGAAAATGTTTCCGTCTAGTGGAAATAAGGAGGCGGATAAGTTGCTAGATACGATGTATAAGCAACTCAAACAAGTTATTGTGAAACATCCAAAAGATGCATTTAGAAATCATCTGTTTGTAAAGCAGCATTGGAAAGAACTACAGTATTTAGCAGAACCAGATTTTCGAGAAGCGTTAATAGAATATGAAAGTTTTATAGAAATTTTAAAGAAATATACGAAGAACATCTTGTATTTGGAGAGAGATGACCGCGTTGGATTAGATTCTATTTATGCTCATGATCCAGTAAAATTCACGCCAAAAGGGGCCATTATTTTAAAATCAGGTAAACTTTCAAGGCAATCAGAAGCAGTTGTCTATAAGGAATTTTTAGAAAAGCATCAAATTCCTATTTTAGGTGAATTAAAGGGAGATGCGGTTTGTGATGGTGGCGACATTGTCTGGTTGAATGAAAAAACCGTAGCAATTGGGCGTGGCTATCGAACGAATCAGGAAGCCATTCGGCAGTTAACTAACTATTTTTCTGCGTTTGTAGAGGAAATAAAAGTCGTGCAACTTCCGCATGATTTGGGGGAAGAAGCTTGCCTGCATCTTATGTCATTTTTGAGTATTATTGATGAAAAATTAGCGGTAGTGTATTCGAAATTAATGCCAGTCGAACTCCGTCAATGGTTACTAGAGAAAGGCTTTAAGCTAATTGAAGTTCCAGATGAGGAGTATGAAAATTTAGCCTGTAATGTTTTAGCGGTTGCACCAAGTGTGTGTATTATTGTGGCAGGAAATCCGATAACTGAAAGTTTGCTAAAAGAGAATGGCGTAACAGTCTATTCTTATAAAGGAATTGAAATTTCATTAAAAGGCACGGGTGGGCCGACTTGTCTGACGAGTCCAGTTGAACGTATATAAGGGGGAAAATCATGTTTAATCATGTCATCGTAAAAAAACCGAGTAAAAGTTATGTTAATGGATTAACAACTTCATCGCTAGGTGTACCTAATTATGAGGAGTTACTTCTTCAGCATGAAAAATATGTAAGCGCTTTAAAATACTGCGGAGTAGAGGTCATTTATTTAGAGGCAGATGAAGCATTTCCTGATTCCACATTTGTGGAAGATGCGGCTGTTTTGACGAAGGAGTTTGCGGTTATTACCAATCCAGGTGCGCCAAGTAGAAATGGCGAAATTGTCGCGATTGAAAAAGCAGTACAGCCATTTTATAAAAAAATACATCATATTGTTGCACCGGGTTTTTTAGATGGTGGCGACGTTTTACAAGTAGATCGCATTTTTTATATTGGCTTATCCGAGCGTACGAATGAAGCAGGGGCAAAACAGCTCAAAAAAATGGTGGAAGCAGAAAAATATACAGCTCATATTATTCCACTAAAGGAATTCTTTCATTTGAAAACGGGCATTGCTTCGGTTGGTAAGAACAAATTGGTTGTGACTGGAGAATTTATTACCAACCCATTATTTGAATCGTATGAGAAAATTATCATTCCAAAAGAACAGCAATATTCAGCAAATTGTATATTGGTGAATGATTACGTCATCATTCCGGCAGGTTTTGAAGAAACCAATCAACAATTGAAGTCACAGGGGTATCAAACAATTGAATTAGAGATGAGTGAATTTCAAAAACAAGATGGTGGGTTAAGCTGTTTGTCTTTGAGATTCTAAAAGTTGAGAGTCTATTATTACGTTCACTGGAATTTTAGTAAGTACGATTGAATTACTGAATAGTATGAGCGTAAGAGTGGACTCTTTTATTTTACAAAGGGGGTATGTTTGTGCAGAAAACTACAGATAAACCACAGTTAAATCGGACGATGAAAAGTCGTCACCTTATGATGCTATCACTTGGGGGCGTAATAGGGACAGGGTTATTCTTAAATGTCGGTTATACGATTAATCAAGCGGGTCCGGGGGGAGCAATTCTTGGTTATTTAATCGGTGGATTTTTATTGTATATGGTGATGAGCTGTTTAGGTGAACTGGCAGTCTATATGCCAGTAACGGGTTCATTTCAAACATATGCAACAAAATATATTCACCCAACTGCAGGCTTTTCACTTGGATGGATGTATTTTGTAGGCTCTGCTGCAACGGCAGGGGTTGAATTTACGGCAGCTGGAATTTTAATGAAACATTGGTTCCCAGACGTATCGACTTGGATTTGGTGTGCTGTATTTATCGCTTTGTTATTTTTATTAAATGCGCTATCCACTAGAGGATTTGCGGAAGCCGAATTTTGGTTTGCGAGTATTAAAGTAGTTGCGGTCCTCTTTTTTATCATCGTCGGTTTAACCGCAATTATTGGGATTGTCCCAATGGAAGGACGCGCGACACCGCATTTAACTAATTTGGCACCTTCTGGCTTATTTCCAACAGGGATTGTCGTCATCTTCGTCACGATGATGAATGTGATTTTCTCATATCAAGGTTCCGAGCTCGTCGGTATTGCAGCAGGTGAAACAGAGAACCCAGAGAAAACCATTCCAAAAGCGATTCGTACGATTTTAGTAAGAATCATCGTATTTTATATCGCCTCAATTGTGATTTTGTCAGCGATTTTCCCTGCATCTGAACTTGGTTTATTAGAGAGTCCATTTGTCACTTTACTACAATTGGTTGGTATTCCATACGCAGATGACATGATGAATTTCATTATTTTAACCGCGATTTTATCGGTTGGCAATTCCTGCTTATATGCATCATCCCGGTTACTGTGGGCGATGTCTTTAGACGGAATGGCACCTAAAATTTTTGCTAAAACAAGCAAGTTAAATATTCCATTAAATGCTTTGATATTTACAATGCTCTTTTCACTTTTATCTTTACTCACAAGTGTGATGGCAGCAGATGCCGTATTTGTGCTATTAATGTCTGTAGCTGGTATTTCCATCACGATTTCGTGGATGGGGATTGCACTATCACAGTTTATGTTTAGACGAAAGTATATTCGAGAAGGTGAAAAACTAGAAGATTTAAAATTCAAAGTGAAATGGTACCCATTTATTCCAATATTATGTATAGTTTTTTGTGGAGGGCTACTTATTTTTCTATTATGGGACCCCGTACAACGAATTGGTGTAATTTATGGTCTAGGCTTCTTACTTTTATGCATTGTTATTTATTCTTTAAAAATGAAGAAGGCTCGTTTGGCTAAATTAGCAGCAGATGCGGAATGAAACTAACAAGTAAAGTGCAAAGGGGAATGGATATGGCAGCTAAACAAAAGGATTCAGTACGCAATTGGCAAAATTCAACAGATTTAAGAAACTTATTATGTGAGTTAGTAGGTTGGGGAAGTGAAACCTTTTCCGAAGGAGAGCAAAAATTTTCGCTAAGGCTGTATGATAAGCTGAGAGGATTGTCGTATTTTAGGGAGAAGGCGGCTAATTTACAGTTATGGGATGTAGATTTTGGTCGCCAAGTTGTTTCTGCTTTCTACGATAGTGGTGTCACAAAGGATACAGTTGTCCTAATTAGCCATTTTGATACGGTTCAAACAGAGGAGTATGGTGATTTTCAGCATTTAGCGACTATGCCTGAGCAGCTGACACGTTTCTTTGAAGAGCATCCGACTTTATTGAATAAGGCAGCACAAGAAGATATTGCAAAGGGCGAGTATTTATTTGGGCGAGGCGTGATGGACATGAAGATGGGGCTGTGTTTACATATGCAGTTGCTTGAAAAAGCTATAACTGAAAAATGGCCTATTAATCTGATGCTTGTTACAGTACCAGATGAGGAAGTTAATTCAGCAGGTATGCGTATCGCAGTCGAACATATTGCTAAAATGCAGAGAGATTCCTTGTTAAAAGTACAGTTGTTTTTAAATAGTGAGCCTTCTTTTTCACAGGGACCAACTGATATAAATGAATATATTTATTCAGGTACAATTGGGAAAATCATGCCTGCTGCATTGTTCTATGGGAAAGAGACACATGTTGGCGAACCTTTAAAGGGAATGACAGCACCTTATATGAGTAGTTTTTTGACTGCTGAAATGGAGTGGAATGAGCGTTTTGAAGAAAGTCACTTAGGTGAGACGACACCGCTACCTGTTTCATTGCAACTAAAAGATTTAAAAGATCAATATTCAACTCAAACACCCTATAGGGCAGCAGCACTTTACAATGTCTTTTTAATGAAGCGAAGTGCCTCAGAAATTATGGATATTTTTGAAGATATCACGCATCAGGCTATGACAAAATGTCAGCTTAAATATGATGCACTCTGTCAGCGTAAAGGAGTTGAAGGTATCGGTATCATTCAGACAATTCGGTTTGATACATTAAAAAAATATGCGATGAAAAAACTCGGGGCTGAAAAAATCCAACTAATTGAAGATGAGGTTTTTTCAATGAATCAGTTAGATGATCGTGAAAAATCATTTAAATTAGCGGACCAATTAATGATTCATTGTCAGGAACTAGCGCCAGCAGTGGTTATTTTATTTGCACCACCTTTTTATCCGCCAGCGAATTCGTCGAATCATCCTTTAATAAAAGAAATCATAGCAGAATTACTTCAAGCAGCTGCACCATATGACATTCCACTCAAACAAATTCATTATTTCAATGGTATATGTGATTTGAGCTATTGCCAATTTGTTTTAGATGAGGGATGGCAAGCCTATGAAGAAAATACGCCGGTATGGGGGAAAACCTATCGTATTCCGCTGAAGGAAATAGCAGAATTTGATGCGCCTGTTTTAAATGTAGGTCCCTTTGGGAAGGATGCTCATCAAATATCTGAACGCTTGCATACAAAGAGTGCATTTGAAGAAATGCCTGCATTAGTAGAACTGGTTATTAGAAAGGTAATGACTAGATAATTATGCTGAAGAGCATCGTGTGTTTTTATAACATACGGTGTTCTTTATGTACAAAGTATATTGATATAATTTATCGGCGAGCTAACCAAATAATCCAATCCGATAGCCAGCAACTAAAAAATAACGAATGATTTAAAAGGAAAGTAAGTGCTTTTACTATAGTAATAGTAGATACCCATATAAGAAAAAAAGAAGGCCAAAAATCTTTTGAAGTATTTTTCATAAAACTATTGACGGCGAATGATATTTCGTGATAATATATTAATTGTCAGTAAGAAACAAACAACGATATGCGGAAGTAGTTCAGTGGTAGAACATCACCTTGCCAAGGTGGGGGTCGCGAGTTCGAACCTCGTCTTCCGCTCCAATATCTGGAGGTATACTCAAGTCTGGCTGAAGAGAATAGTCTTGAAAACTATCAGGCGGGTCAAACCGCGCGGGGGTTCGAATCCCTCTACCTCCTCCATTTTTACCTTAATTAAATAGTGACGTAGTAAGCAAAGCTTAAGAAGTGTCGATTACACTAACAAAGCGCATAAAAAATTTATGTTTATAAAATTATCGCGGGGTGGAGCAACGAGCAACAAGTTGCGAGTAACACGAATTAAGCAAAGCTTAAGAAGTGTCGATTACACTAACAAAGCGCATAAAAAATTTATGTTTATAAAATTATCGCGGGGTGGAGCAACGAGCAACAAGTTGCGAGTAACACGAATTAAGCAAAGCTTAAG
>JAGHSJ010000197.1 GCA_018065935.1 Candidatus Kurthia equi | reverse complement strand
ACTTAGTGGTGTAAATTAATTATTCGATTTTACCATTATTTGCTTGAGTTTTCATTTTATACAATATAGAATAAAAACACGGTGTAAGCGTTTACTTTTTCTGTAATATAAAAATGCCGTTTTATATTATAAAACAAAGGAGATGAAAGTATGTTCAAAAAGAAATGGTTATTGGCTTTGTTGTTAGTCGTTACAGCAGTATTTATGGTAGCTTGTGGGGATTCTAAAGAGAATAGTGGTGCAAATGCTAGTGATAGCTCTAAAGGTAGTGAAAATGGTGATAAGAAAAAACTACGTATTAGTTTGGGGTTAAATGATCAAACACCACTTTATAAAAGTTCAGTGAAATTTAAAGAACTTGTAGAGGCTGAATCAGATTCTTTAGAAGTTGAAGTGTATCACTCTGGCACAATTGCAGATGACCGTTCGGCAATTGAAATGCTTCAATTTGGAACATTAGAAATTACAATTCCATCAACAGCTCCTTTTACAACATTCGTTCCTGAGTATGGTGTGTTCGACTTACCATTCACATTAACGAGTAATGAAATGGTGGATTCTGTATTACAAGGCGAGTTTGGCGACAAATTAGCTGCTAAAGCGGAATCACAAGGCGTACTTCAATTAGCTTGGTGGGAAAATGGTTTCCGTCAATTAACGAATAGTAAAACACCAGTTGAAAAATTAGAAGATGTAAAAGGCTTGAAAATTCGTACAATGGAAAATGAAATTCATTTAGCTGCTTGGAAGGCATTAGGTGCTAACCCAACGCCAATGGCATTTACGGAATTATTTACAGCAATGCAACAAAAAACAATTGATGGACAAGAAAATCCATATCCAACAATTTTCTTAGAAAAATATCCAGAGGTTCAAAAATATTTAACTGAAACAAATCATGTATATTCTCCATTTATTTTCTTAATCAGTAAAAAAACTTGGGATGGTTTATCGGAAGAACAACAAGAAATTGTTCGTAAAGCTGCAATCGAAGCTGGGGAACATAACCGTGATTTATCTCGTGAAACAGCAAAATCAGCTTTAGAAGAACTGAAAAAACAAATGACTTTCTCTGAATTAAGTAGTGAAGAACTTGCTAAATTCAAAAAAGCTGTAGAACCAGTCATTGAAAAATATAAATCAACAATTGGTGAAGAGTTTGTTAAAGAGTATTTAGCAGAAGTAGATAAAGCTCAATAAAAAATTAAAAGTGAGTATGACGATTTTGTTTTACTCACTTTTATTCACTCTAAAAAGTGAAAGGTGATGTAAATGGCGATTATTAGATGGATTGATGAAAATGTAGAACGCGTAAGCTTATTAGTATTACTTATTGTGATGAGCGTTGTAATTATATTGCAAGTATTTATGCGCTACGCAGTATCAAATTCTTTATCCTGGTCTGAAGAACTCGCTCGTTTTTGCTTTGTTTGGTTAATTTACATAGGGATTAGCTATGGGGTTAAAAAAGCAAAACATATTCGTGTGGAAGCGGTGCTATCCCTTTTTAAACGAAAAGGAAAATATATTATTAATATGATTTCTTATGTATTATTTTTATTTTTTGCAGTTTATGCCGTTTACTATGGTTTCTCAATATACTCAGCAATCAAAGAAACAGGTCAGCTTGCACCATCACTAGGAATTTCAATGTCAATTATGTATCTAGGGATGCCTGTTGGGATGGTATTGACATGCATTAGACTTGTTCAACGTATGTATATAGAAACAAAAGCATTCAAGAATAATGAGGATATTAAAGACAACGATATCCCAATGTTATAGGGGGGGAATTATGGGGATTATAATTTTTGTCGCATTTGCGATTTTACTAATTTTAACTGTACCAATTGGTATTGCATTAGGTCTTTCATCAATGATTGCTCTAATGATTGAAGGATCAATTCCTCTAGAGTTTATTATGAAAGAATTAACAACTTCAACAAATTCATTTCCTTTACTAGCCATTCCATTTTTCATTTTAGCAGGAGAAATAATGGGTAAAGGAGGAATTTCTAAACGCCTGATTGCGGTAGCAGAATCATTAGTAGGATCAGTTACTGGTGGACTTGCACTAACAGCGATTGTTACTTGTATGTTTTTCGCAGCAATCTCAGGTTCAGGCCCTGCGACGGTAGCAGCTGTAGGTGGTATTATGATTCCTGCTATGGTGAAAAAAGGGTATGATATTAAATTTTCAACAGCGGTTGTTGCATCTGCAGGTTCAATTGGGGTAATCATCCCGCCATCAATTCCAATGGTTATGTATGGCGTATCAGGTAGCGTATCAATTGGTGATATGTTCTTAGCTGGTATTATCCCCGGCATTTTAGTAGGTTTAGGCTTAATGGCTTATGCATACTACTATGCTAAAAAAGCAGGTTATAAAGGAAATTCTCAAAAAATTTCGATTGTAAATATCGGAAAACAAGTTTGGAACGCTAAGTGGTCGCTGTTAATTCCAGTTATCATACTAGGCGGTATTTATGGAAGTATCTTTACACCAACTGAAGCCGCTGCAGTTGCAGTATTTGTAGGTTTTATCATAGGTGCATTTGTCTATCGTGAATTAAAATGGAAAGATTTAAGCAGTGTTTTCATTGATTCCGCTTTAATGACAGCAACCATTTTAATTATTGTAGGAAGTGCTACAGGTTTCGGTAAATTATTAGCGATGGAGCAAATTCCAAATCAAATAGCAACGGCTTTATTATCATTCTCTGATAATAAATTCACTATTATTTTAATGATTATCGTCTTGTTATTAATTGTTGGATGCTTTATGGATACAATCGCAGCAATTATTATTTTAACGCCAATCTTATTACCAATCGCAACTCATGTAGGATATGATCCGATTCACTTCGGTATTATTATGATCGTGGCTCTAGCTATTGGATTTGTAACACCACCAGTAGGGGTAAATTTATTCGTTGGTTCAAGTATAGCCGGAATAAGTTTAGAAGCGCTTTCCAAAAAAATTATTCCATTCATCATAGTAATGGTTATTGTTCTTTTAATTATTACATTTATACCGACTTTATCAATATTGCTAATTTAATTAGGGGTGAATAACATGAATTTTCCAACTATTGAAAGTAGAGTAAATCCTTATCGAGACAATGTACAAGGAAAAGCGAACGAACCAATTACAGTTGCCGGTTTGTTAGATAATGCAAAGAAAAACTTAGGTCCACTTTATGAAGGGGATGAACCAGATTGGTCATTAGAAGCAATCGTTTTAAGATTGGAACATAATGCGCCACGTATAGCCATTATTGGTGGATCTGCAGATCATCCAGCGCATATAATGGACTATTTAACAACAGCAAGAGCAGCTATTCGAATTTGGCAAAATGGTGGGGTTCCTTTTTACTTCTCTACACCAGTAATGTGTGATGGTACAGCTCAATCCAATCAAGGCATGAGCTACTCGTTACAAAGTAGAAATGCTGTTGCACAAATGATTGTAAATCAACTAGAAGCACATAGCTACCATGGAGCTTTTGTTATTCAAGGCTGCGATAAACAACCACTCGGTGTGGTTAGTGGTCTTGCCCATTTAGATCGTTTGCGTAAGTACCGTGGAGAAGCACCATTCTTTGCAACCTTTGCCCCAGCACATGTATTACAAGGTGGGACAATTCCAGAAGATGTTGTAAAAAAATTGAATGAGGTTCATGAAAAAGCCGCTCAATTAGGGCATCAAGATATTGCAGATGATTTAAAAGATACAATGAGTTATATTCTGCAATGCTCTTCGAACACTTCTTTCCAAGGTGTTTTCGAACGCGCAGTTATGAAGGAGATTATTACGAAGGAAGAACATAAATATCTTGAAATGCGATTGGCAGCTTCGACCTGTGACACAAAAGGTGGCGTCTGTGCATTTAATGGTACAGGAAATAGTTCGAGACATTTAGTAGCTGGTATGGGTCTTGTCCATCCCGCATTAGAACTACTTACACAACCGCCGAATCAGCAACAAGTAAACTTAGCGATTGATGCCTTAGCGAATATGATGAACAAGCCAGAGTATGGTGTATCGGCAATTGTCCATGCCAATATTAAAAATGCTGTACGAATTCACAGTGCATCTGGTGGATCGACCAATTTAATGCTACATATGGTAGCTGCTATGGTTTATGCAGGGTACGAATTCACACTATTCGATATAGAAAAGATTCTAAATATTCAACCTATTCCAGACTTATTTAATTATTCATTGACAGAGGGGCGTGATATTTTTGCCCTTGCCATGCAATGCTGCGATGGTAATAGTCGTGGTATGGAAACCTTATTCTATGAATTATTAAATAATGGGATTGATATGGATGTAGATGCAGTAACAGTAACTGCGACTACGTGGAAAGAACGTTTAGCGTTTAGCAATAACTTACCAGCAACCAATATTGAGTCGAATCCTGTTATTTTAAGTGAACCACGACGTGCTTTTAGTGGAGTTGATATTTTAAGAGGCAATTTCTTTGAAAGTGCTGTTGTAAAAATAAGTGGCATGCCAACCCCTCAATTAGATCAATTTGATGACAAGCTAGCATTTGTTTTATTTTTTGAAAATGAAGAAGATGCTAACCATCAACTATTAGATGATCAATTATTAAATCATTTGAAAGAACAGCAAGTATTTGCACATGAAAACCTGTTGAAAACGGTTCATTATAATGCACCAGAAGCGTATGAGGCTCTTTCTAAATTAAGTTATGAGGACTTATTTGACGAAACGGTAAAAACAGGTGTATTAAAAATTGCTATCGTTATTTCAGGTCAAGGCCCATTAGCATTTGGTATGCCAGAGATGTTTACGCCGATGCAACATGTAAATGCGAATAGATCCTTGAAACGAATTTGCACCATTATTAGCGATGGAAGATATTCAGGCGTGACATATGGAGCAGCAATTGGTCATATGACACCAGAAGCAATGTCTGGTGGAGGAATAGGTTTCTTACAATCAGGAGATATTTTGCATTTACAATTGCGCAATAAGCGAATTGATTTAGTGGAAAATTATGCTTCGCAAATTCAATATGCAGAACAAATTTTAGAGGATAAAACTAGAAAAGAGCTATCTAAATTACGCATAGAAAAAATGAAAAAACGCCAAAAATTAGTAGCAGCTGTTAATCGTATGGTCGGACACACAGATGCATCAAAAGGTGTTGTGCCAATACAAGTATACGAAGACACTGCAGAAGTTTTTGAGTTAAATGATTTAATTCGCCAATAATCTGTTCAGAAATTATTAAATCATTATTCAATAGGACTAGCGTTGAAGGAGTAGTCGCTATGACTTTAATACAATCAGTTGCTAGAGCATTACAAATTTTGGAGTTATTTGATGAAGCTACGAATTCTTTAAGTATAAAAGAAATAAGTAACCAACTTGATTTGAATAAGAGCACAGTGCATGCACTGCTTAAGACATTAAAACAATTTGGTTATATTCAACAAGATGCATTTAACTCGGAATATTCATTGGGATGGAAATTATTTGAGCGTGGTAATTTACTAGTGAGCCAACTGGATTTTAAAAAAGTGGCATCAAGGCATTTACAAACCTTAAATAATCGTACGAACGAAACCATACACTTAGTAACACTTTTAGGTCAAGAAGCTTTGTATATTGATAAAATCAATGGACATAATACACTTACTATTTATTCAAGAATAGGAAAGAAAGCTCCCTTACATTCAAGTGCAGTAGGTAAGATTTTGACAGCATATCTTCCTGAAAATCAGTTTGAAGCAGTTTTTAAAGCCTATGAATTTACTACACCAACTGCCAATACAATTTCGAATATAGAAAATTACAAAAAAGAGTTGAGTAAGGTAAGACAGCAAGGTTTTGCAATGGATCAGGAAGAAAATGAACTCGGTATTATTTGTATGGCTATGCCAATCTATGACTACTCTAATAAAGTTGTCGCTTCAGTAAGTGTTTCTACACCAAAAATCATTTTTACAAAGCAAAAAAAGAAAAAAACATTAGCAGATTTAAGTAGATGTGTTAATGATATTTCACATGAATTGGGTTACAAAATGGATATTAAGGGGGATTTCTAATGAAATTTATTCGATACCAAAATGAAAATCATATTCAAGCAGCTTTAGTAAGTGATTCAAATGAAGTTTTTCCAGTCCCATATGATGATTATGTAGAATTTTATTATGTATTAAAAAATGAAGGGTTAACTGCACAACAGTACTTAGATACGCACAATATATCGCCACAAAGCACGCCATTTGATTCATTAAAGTTAGCTTTACCAATTGAATCTGAGGAAATTTGGGCTTCAGGAGTTACGTATTTGAAAAGCAAAGAAGCAAGAAATTATGAAGCAACACTAGGCGAAGAAAAACCAGCAGAAACATATTATGACAAAGTGTATGATGCAGAGCGTCCAGAAATTTTCTTTAAATCAACGCTAAGAAGATTAGTAGGGCCAAAAGATATCTTATATATTCGCAATGATTCAAAATGGCAAATTCCAGAACCAGAGCTAACGTTGATTATTGGTCAAGGGGAAGAAATTATTGGATATACGCTAGGAAATGATATGAGTTGCCGAGATATTGAAGGAGAAAATCCACTGTATTTACCGCAAGCTAAAATCTGGAAAAATTCATGTTCGATTGGACCAGCAATCCTTTTACCAGAGAGTATAAGTAATCCATATGATATCGATATCACATGCAAAATTTATCGTGGAGAAGAATTAATGTTTGAAGGCACAGCATTTGTTAACCAATTGAAAAGAAAACTAGATGAGTTAGTTCATTATTTAGTCTATGAAAATGACATTTTGCCTGGTACAGCATTAATGACAGGTACATGTATTGTTCCACCAAATAACTTCACATTAGAAAAAGGCGATTCAATTGAAATTTCAAGTGAAAGAATTGGTGTATTACAAAATTCAATTACAAGAAATTAGGAGGAATAAATTATGAGCGAAACATTTAAAAATTATATTAATGGTGAGTGGGTTGCATCACAAAGTGGATCACTTATTGAAAGTATTAATCCAGCAAATAAGCAAGTTATGGGTTCAGTTCAAGCATCAACTAAAGAAGAAGCAATCCAAGCATTGCAAGCAGCAGAACAAGCAAAAAATGAATGGAAAAAAATCGGCCAATTTCAACGCGGTCAGTATTTATACAAAGTAGCAGCAAATCTTGAAGCTAATTTACAAGATATTGCACAATCATTAACGGATGAAATGGGTAAAACTCTACCTGAAGCTATCGGTGAAACACAACGTGGTATCGCCATTCTAAAATATTATGCAGCAGAAGGTAGCCGTAGTGATGGAGACGTGATCCCTGCTTCTGATAAAGATGCACTGATGTTTACGAAGAGAGCACCATTGGGCGTAGTCGGTGTAATTACACCTTGGAATTTCCCGGTAGCAATTCCTATTTGGAAAATCGCACCAGCTCTAGTTTACGGAAACACAATCGTATTCAAACCAGCTTCAGAAGCAGTTGTAACTGCAGCAAAAGTTGCGAAATGCTTTAGTGATTCAGGTATTCCAAAAGGTGTATTCAACTTTGTAACGGGTAGTGGCTCAGTTGTTGGGAATGAAATCGTTAATAGCACATACTTAAATGCGATTACGTTTACTGGTTCTTCTCACACTGGGAAAATGATTGCAGAAGCAGCAGCAAAAAATCAAATTAAATACCAACTTGAAATGGGCGGGAAAAATCCTGTCATTGTTTTAGATGATGCTAATCTCGATAACTCTGTAGAAGCAGTATTAAGCGGCGCATTCAAATCAACTGGCCAGAAATGTACAGCTTCAAGTAGAGTGATTGTTCAAGCAGGTATCTATGAAGAATTTAAAGCGAAATTAGTCGAAGAAACGAAGAAAATAACTGTAGGCGATGGTTCAGATTCACAAACATGGATGGGGCCTTGTGCGAGTGAAGGACAGTACAACACTGTTTTAGAATATATTGAGATTGCTAAAAATGAAGGAGCTACTTTACTACAAGGTGGGAACTCGCTTCAATCTGAACAATTACCAGGTTTCTATGTAGAGCCGACTATTTTTGATGAAGTAGATTCATCTATGCGAATTGCGCAAGAAGAAGTATTCGGTCCAGTTATTGCGTTAATTAAAGTAGATACAGTACAACAAGCAATTGAAGTGGCGAATGATGTGGAATTTGGTTTAAGTGCTTCAATCTTCACGAAAAATATTGGCGTAGCACTTACCTTCATTGAAGACATGGAAGCTGGTTTAGTTCGCGTAAATGCAGAAAGTGCTGGCGTTGAATTCCAAGCACCATTTGGCGGGATGAAAGGCTCAAGTTCAGGTAGTCGTGAACAAGGTGAAGCGGCGAAAGAATTTTATACATCAGTGAAAACGATCTTTATAAAAAGCGAATAATTGAGGTGAAGTAGCTTGAAGGGAATCATTCCACCAGTAGTTACACTAGTAGATCAACAAGGAAATATTGATTTCGAGAAAAACAGAAAAATGCTCGACTTCTTAATTGAAAAGGGCGTCCATGGAATTTTACTTCTTGGTAGTTCAGGCGAATTTTCTCATTTCTCGTTAGAGGAGAAAAAAGCCTATTTAGAAACTATTATTCCGTATATTAATAATCGAGTTCCTGTGTTAGTTGGTACAGGTGGAACTGTAATTGAAGAAGTGATTCACCTTTCAAAATTTGTCCATGAGTTAGGAGCGCAAGGGGTTTTAGTTGTCAATCCATACTATTGGACGTTATCAGAGGAACAATTAACGGAATATTTTAGTACAATAGCTAATTCAATCGACTTAGATGTGTATTTATATAATATTCCTCAGTTAACTGGTCAAGAGATTCCTGTATCCGTCGTAAAAAAATTAGCGCATGCACATGCAAATATTCGAGGAATTAAGGAAACTGTTCCTAATATGGCACGTATTCGTTCCATGATTACAGAGGTCGCTCAATCGGCAGAAAACTTCCATGTGTATAGCGCATTTGATGAGCAGCTACTTGATGCGCAACTTGAAGGAGCTTCTGGGAGTATTAATGGATCTTCTGTTTTCTTACCAGAGATTTCAGTTGCTTTATATCATGCTATTCAACAAAAAGATTTTGACGAAATAAAACAGCGACATCTTCAGCTTACTCAATTAATGGAATTTTACACATGGCATACTTCCTTTTATTTAACTATGAAAGAAGGAATTCATGCTCGTTTATTTAAGGGAGAGTCAGTTGGCTATCGTATACCATTTATTAATAATGAACAAAACTTAACGGTGAAAATCAATGATTTAATTGAGCGAGTTTATGTACAAGGAGGAGTTTTATGAAAGAGTCGAAAGATTTATTAGAATCATTAGGTTACCCATCATCGGAGTTACATGATTTGCCCACTTCAACAAAACGTTTTCCAGATGGTGCTCAATACCGTATTGAAATTCCAAGTGTGGAAGGCCCAGTAGCTTTAAAAAAAGCGTTAGATGCCATTGATGAATTTGGATTAACGATTCATCGCGTGTCACAAGGTAGTGGGATTATGCTTCAAACAGATGAAGAAATCGAAGAAATGTGTCGATTAACGTCAGAGCGTGGCATGGAACTAAGTTTATTCGTAGGGCCAAGAGGAACATGGGATATTAGCCCGGGGCCTATGACACCTGCAGGTAAATCACAGGCGTTACGTCATGAGGGGACAGATCAACTAGTTTACGCGATGGAAGATTTGAAGCGTGGGGCTAAGTTAGGTTTACGAGGCGCCTTAGTAGCAGATGAAGGCTTACTTTATATGACCAAAAAAATGAAGGAAGCCGGTCAGCTTCCTGAAGATTTTGTTGTCAAAGTGTCTGTTCAAATGGGTGCTTGTAATCCTGTATCTGTAAAAATAATGGAGGAACTTGGAGCGGATACGTATAATGTTCCCTCTTCTCTGACGCTAGCAAAATTAGCTTCAATTAGACAATCGATTGATATTCCAATTGATATTTATATTGAAGTTCCAGATAATTTCGGCGGATTTTTAAGATACTATGAGATTCCTGAAATCATTCGTACTTTATCACCAGTCTATATTAAATTTGGATTAAAAAATCATCCGGATGTATACCCTTCTGGTAAACAGTGGGAGTCTACTAATATTTCATTAGTGAGAGAGCGTGTGCGTCGTGCTTCAATTGGTATGGAAATTATTAAACGTTATTACCCAGAAGCAGTGACTTCAGAATTAGGTGCAGAAGGTTTGGGAATCGCTAAAGTGAGAGGTGAAGAAAGTGTCCTTTAAAATTGTCGTAACAGATTATGAATTTGAAAAGTTAGATTTTGAAGAAACCGTTTTTGAAGAAAGTGGCTTAGATATTGAATTTATTAAAGTGAATTGTAAAACAGAAGATGAAGTAATTGAGGCGGCTAAGGATGCGGACGCCCTTTTAAACCAATATGCACCAATTTCTAGACGTGTGATAGAAAGCTTGACGAATTGTAAAGTGATTTCGAGATACGGTGTAGGTGTCGATACGATAGATATTACGGCTGCAAAAGAGAAAAATATTACAGTTTGCAATGTACCTGACTATGGGATTGAAGAAGTATCAAATCACACACTAGCACTCCTTATGTCATGGTCTAGAAAAATTGTTGAATTGAATAATGCAGTGAAATCAGGCACATGGGATTTTAGTATTGGTAGTCCTATATACCGCTTTGAAAATCGTGTATTCGCCATTTTAGGTTTTGGAAAAATTCCACGACGTGTTATTGAAAAAGTAGCCCCACTTGGTTTTAAATTAGTCGGTTATGATCCATTTGTTTCTAAAGAAGAAATGGCAAAGTATGGTGTAGAAAAAGTGGAATTAAGTGAAGCACTTGCATTAGCAGATATACTATCTATTCATGTGCCTTTAGTCGAAAGTACACATCATTTAATCAATACAAATTCTTTAGCGACATTAAAAGATGGCGTATTTATTATTAATACAGCACGTGGGCCAATTGTTGAAACAAATGCAATTATAGAAGGATTAAAATCAGGCAAGATTGCTGGTGCAGCTTTAGACGTAGTAGAAGAAGAACCACTATCATTGGGCCATGAATTATTGTCTTTTGACAATGTATACATCACACCACATAGTGCCTTTTACTCTCAAGAGGCAGTAAAAGAGTTACGAAGTAAAGCAGCTAAAAATATCGTTGATAAATTAGCTGGAATCGCGCCACCATATGTGATTGTCTAAGTTGAAAGAGAAAATGTTATGAAGGAGTTGTGTATAAGTTGCCTACTGTTACAATTGAACAATTAAACCAACTTACTTACAACAAGCTAGTTGTTGCGGGGGTAAACCATGAGCATGCAATGATTGTAGCTGATGTATTGACGTTTGCAGAAGCAAGAGGGATTTCTTCACATGGTGTCATGCGATTAGCGCATTATTTAAACCGTATGAAACAAGAAAGTATTAAAGTGAATCCTAACATTTCAGTTACATCCGTTAATCAAAATGTCTCAAAAATGAATGGCGATCAGGCATTAGGACATATTGTGGCTAAAATGGCCTCTGACGAAGCTATTTCACTTGCAAAAGAATCTGGTATTGGAATTGTAAGTGTCTCTAATACAAGTCATTCGGGAGCAGTTGGCTACTATGCAGATAGAATTGCACAACAAGATATGATTGGCATTATTTTCACACAGGCGGACGCTTTAGTAGCGCCATATGGAGGGAAGGAACCGTACTTGGGAGCTAACCCTATTACATTTGGCGTACCTACAGGGTTAGACTATCCATTAGTTCTTGATATGTCCACAAGTCAGGTCTCTTTCGGCAAAGTAATGTTAGCCAAAGAAAAAGGCGAAAAGATTCCTTTAGACTGGGCTTTAGACGAAAATGGTGTGCCAACGGATGATCCAAATAAAGTGAAATCTCTTCAACCTATGGCAGGAGCCAAAGGGTATGGCTTAGCTATTTTAGTAGATATATTGGCTGGGGTTTTAACTGGGGAATCATTTGGACGTCATATCAATCCAATGTATGGAGATTTGGAAAAACCAAGAAATTTAGGGCAGTTTTTCATTGTATTAAATCCAAAAAAATTTGTTGGAACATCTATTTTCCTTACTCAAATTCAACAAATGATTACTGAATTACAAGAAAGTCCTGTAGCAGAAGCTAATGTTAGCGTATTTGTTCCAGGAGAGCGTTCGTATAATAATGTACTAAAAGCGAATGAAGTAGGAATCAATTTATCAGAGGAACTATTTGCATTTTTAAATGAGGAGGAAAGCAAATATGAACCTGTTTGACTTAACAGGAAAAGTAGCGCTTGTGACGGGAGCTAGTAGAGGCATAGGGAAAGAAATTGCCGTTGGTTTAGCAAAGGTAGGCGTAGAGGTGCTAATTGTCTCTCGTACAAAAGCTTCTGATGTAGTAGCTGAAATAGAATCTTTTGGAGGCAAAGCACATGCTTTTTCATGTGATTTAGGAAATCGTGAACAAAGACAAAACTTGTTTAATGAAGTCATGGCATCTATTGGAAAAGTAGATATATTAGTGAATAACGCAGGGATTCAAAAACGTTTTAACTCGGAAGACTTTCCCTTAGAAGAATGGGATGAATTGCTTGAAGTAAATACAACTGGCGTATTTCATCTGTGCCAACTATTTGGTAAAGAGATGCTTAAAGAGGGCTATGGAAAGATTGTTAATATGGCCTCTGTTATTTCGTTTCAAGGGGGGATAAAAATTCCTGCCTATGCTGCAAGTAAAGCAGCAGTAATGAATTTTTCTAAAACCTTATCGAATGAATGGGCAAGTAAAGGGATTAATATTAACTGCATAGCTCCGGGGTATATAGCGACAGATATGAATGATGCTTTAATAAATGATAATGAACGTAATCAACAAATCTTAGATCGCTTACCTGCAAAGCGTTGGGGGAAAGCCTCTGACATGGTTGGAGCAGTTATTTTCTTATCCTCTGCAGCCTCAGACTATATTAATGGACATACAATCATGGTTGATGGCGGTTGGATGGGCAGATAAAATTTCAATGAATAAAATTAAAATACAAAAATAGGCTCTTTGTCAAATAACGTTGGTGAAGATATTCAACTAAATAAAAGAGTCGATTCAGTTGAGCGAGCCAGGTTTCATTTATGAAACTTAGCTCGCTCTTTTAGTTTCAAGTGAATGAAAATAAGGTTACGATAATTAGCAAAATTTCGATAGCCCTAAGCGACATGGTTTCAGACTTGGATTTTATTATTGATACCTTCAATTCTTCCATTGTTGTATGGATAAATAAAGCTGATTTTAATCGCATTTAAATGTACGGATACTGCGGATGAAATCAGGTGAAATCCCTCCTTTTAAAGGCTGGCTTAAAATGGTTTGGAGTGTATTAAAATCTTTTTCTTTCATGGCATTTAATAAAGATTGATAAAGTTCATAATTCATTTTCAACTTTTAATCGTATTTTACTAAGATTTCGACAACGGTGGCATCGGTTGTCTGTCCAAATAGTGAGAAGTATTTATAGTTTGTATAAGTCGAGGTCGTTTCATTTTTTAAAAGCAGTTTCCAATGTTTTTTAAGGCGACGATATTTTTTCATATCTTCACCATCACTTCGTCTGAAGCTGTTCATGACTTGTATACGTAATTTATTCTTCGAACGACTGATAAGTTGAACAAGATAGAAACAATCAATGATAATTTTTGCATTCGGAAAAAGCTCTTTAACGAGCTTTTCATAACCGGCATTCATATCGATAGTTAAGGTTTCTACCTTGCATCTTTCTGCGTGACTATAACGTGCAATAAAGTGATTTTTGATTTGATAACTCAAACGACTAGACAATATATCTAAAATAGCGCCTATTTCTGCATCAATATATTGGAATGCCATACGTCCTTTTGCGTATTTAAATTCATCAAACGAAAGGTTTTTTGGTAGCCAGTTAAAGCGGAACTATATTGATGAATAAAGCGTTGGATTGTAGAAATAGAAACAGAAGTGTCTTGCGCAATTAGGGTGAGGGATTGCGCTTCCGCAGCCTTCATTGTCACAAGTGATTTCGTTTGTTTGGAGATAAAGCAATGGCGATCCACAATAGCTGATTCCGCAATAAAGATACATGAACAGTTTTTACAGAAGAAGCGTTGCTTTTTCAATAAGAGAAACGTGCGATGCCTGCCAATTAGTGGTAGTGTAATCCGAGAGGTTTGTGTCCCGTTCTTAATGATAGAAAATGTTTCATT
>JAGHSJ010000372.1 GCA_018065935.1 Candidatus Kurthia equi | reverse complement strand
GTTCTATATTTTCTATAAAAACCCTTCAATTCTTATAAAAATATAAGTAAATTTATATTAATTGAATATTTTATAAATTTATGTATAATCGTAGTAATATTGTTATTTATTTACTTATTATTTTGTGAGGATTTATTCGTTACTTTGGCGGAGCATATTAGAGGGGAGGATGAAGTATGAAGCGTGTTTTATTGGGATTAGCTTTACTTTTTGTAATAAGTGGCTGTGCAAATGAGGAAGGTAAGAAGGAGAGACCATTAGAAGAAATAAGTGCTTTTTATGAAATGTCTGTAGAGCCACGGGATGTGTATATTCAAACACAAGATACTTTATTTCAAGCTTACCATGATCGTTATTGTTGGAATGAAGATTTAGAGGTCTGTCATAAAATAGAGCCACGACATCCGAAAGATAGTACAATCGAAAATGGTCAGTATATCTATATGGGCCAAGTGAAGTTAGGAGAAAGTGTGAAAATTAGTTATGATTCTAGCAATTATAACAATAAGCCAAAAGCAGATCGTTTTGAACTCCTATATTATCAGGAAGATGAGATCGTTCCAGTTGAAGTGGAAAACGGAACTTTTGTAGTACCTGATATAAAAGGTCCTCAATATTATGTGTATAAAGCGACGACGGACAATGACTATAAAGGAATTGCCTATTATCCGTTTATACTAAATGCACAAGAAGATTAAATTGGTATGAGAATGATACGTTTCCTTCTTTTGTTTTGGTATTTTTGTTAAAGTATAAGTAAATTATTTTTTGATGAAGAAGGGGACAGAAACGTATGTTTTTACGTAAGAAAAGTTTAGTAAGTGTGCTTATTTTAGCGATGGTTGTCGCTCTGTTAGCAGCATGCGGTAATGAAAAGTCATCTGAAGATGAGGATCAATCTTCAAATGTAGATTATGCTTCACAAGTGACGGAAAACCCGATTGTGACAATTACAATGGAAAACGATGAGAAAATAATTGTTGAGTTAGAGCCAAAGGTAGCGCCAAACACAGTAGCAAACTTTATCGCCCTTGTTAAGGATGGTTTTTACGATGGGCTAATTTTCCACCGTGTCATTCCTGGTTTCATGGTACAAGGTGGAGATCCTGATGGGACAGGGATGGGTGGTCCAGATTATTCGATCAAAGGCGAGTTTTCTTCAAATGGCTTTGAAAATACATTAGCTCATGAGCGTGGCGTACTTTCAATGGCACGTTCAAAAGATCCAGATTCTGCAGGATCACAATTCTTTATCATGGTAGAGGAAGCAACGCATTTAGATGGGGATTATGCTGCGTTTGGTAAAGTGATTGAAGGCATGGATGTAGTGGACAAAGTGGTTGCGGTTGAGCGCGATGGTAGCGATAAGCCACTAGAAGAGCAAAAAATGAAAACGGTAGAAGTAGATACGAAAGGCTTTAATTATCCAGAGCCAGTCGTTCAAAAATAAAAGATAGAACTCCTTATGCGCTAAAGAATATTAGCTCAAAGGAGTCTTTTTTTGAGCAACGATTTATTAATTAATGTGGAATGTGGTTAAATCCCGCCCCATCAAGAATAGCTTCTGCTTTTATTTGCAGGAGTTCTTTTAGATCAAAGGGTCCGCATTTCTCCTTAAAAGCTTGAATGATTCGGTACCCCGTACAATAGCCAATCCATGGAGGTAAACCTAATTGAGCATCTCCAAATAAAAAGGGCTGGTGATAAGGCAATCCTTTTTGATCGAGCGCATGAATAAAGTGAGACTGCCAATAATCCCTTACTTCATCTAGTGAATAACGTTCTGTCCATGGACTTAATGCATCCTTCCCAAATAGATTTTCCACTGCGTCCTCAGCGAGCCCTTCCATTATAAGAGAATCGATCAATGTGGGTGGTTCAGCTACATATAATCTGCGACAGATATGATGATATTCATGTGAAAAAAGCGCATGTAATTCTTTAACTAATAATTGCGCTGAAATGAAAAGACAGATGCCGTTCTTATAGGCGATGCCATTTTTAACAAAGCCAGTTTTAATAGGGAAAATATAAACAGGAATTGTAGGGCCTTGCCATGCAAGTTGTAATTCCTTGAACTGTTGGTCGATTAATTGCCAAGCATTAAATGGTAAAGATAGCTTACCTTTTTGAAGTAAGCCTTGTTGTACCAGCTCATATTGTATAGCTTCTGGTGCAGTATGCGGAAAAATAGGTTGAACAAGTTCACAAGCAAGACTTTCTCTATTTTTGTCTTCTTCAAAAAGATGCTTTGTATGAATAATAGCCATCTGCTCCCCCCTCTTTATAATGTATGAACTAGACGATGCGCTCGTATGTGCAAAAGTTTTGAACATATAGTAGTTACACCGTTTACGGTAAAGGGGGGATAAGTGATGAACCAAAATGAAGCATATAACTTATGTTGTCAGTATCAGGGCAAGCGAGTAAGGATTACCGACAATCAAGGTAATACACATGTAGGACGTATTACAAAAGTAGATAATCGCCAGGTCTGGTTAATGCCAGATAATAATATGGGTGGATATGGGATTGGTTTTTGGGGATTTGGTGCTCCAGGATTTGGATATGGAATTGCATTAGGCGCAATTACAGGCATTGCATTAGCTTCACTCTTTTTCTGGTAATTGTTTAAAGTAAAAGAGAGTCTTGTTGATTCGACATCAACAGGACCCTCTTTTTTGTGAAAATTTATTTGTTGTCATTTGTAAAGTAAATACCAATTGTTCCTCGACCTACATGTGCGCCAATTACTGCACCAATTGTTGTATATTCAATGGCTTTTGGTTTAAGTTGTTCTTCAATTACTGCTTTCACTTCGTACAATAATTCTTCATCATTACTATGTGAAAGACCAACCGTTTTATTTGTGAAATCGCCACCACGCTCTTTCATAAGTTCAATCATGCGTTTAATTGCCTTTTTAAAGCCACGTGTTTTTTCTAATGGTACGAGTTTACCGTCTTCCATATTTAAAATCGGTTTAATATTGAGTAATCCGCCTACAATGGCACTCGATTTAGAAACACGGCCGCCTTTAGCTAAATGATTCAAATCACCAACTGTAAATAGATGCTCCATAGATGATGCCATGTTTGTTAATGTTTGTACGGCTTCATCAAACCCAATCCCGAATTTTCTTAGTTTAACAGCCTCTCTTGCTACGAGACCTTGACCAAATGAGGCACACTTTGTATCAATAATTGCTAATTTTAAGTTAGGATAACTTTCAAGCAATTGATTTTTCGCCATAATAGCAGTTTGGCAAGTTCCAGAAAGTCCAGATGAAAAGGCAATATAAATCCCTTCCTCGCCTGATTTTGCTAACTCCTCAAATGCAGTTAAAAATATTTCTAATGAAACTTGTGATGTTTTTGGTAAATCACCTTCTGCAATAGCAGCATATACTTGATCCGTTGATATACCAATGATGTCATCATACTCATTTCCTTTAATTAGCACACGTAGTGGAAATAAATGAACATCCTCTTTTTCAAAAAAGTCTTTCGGTAAGTCAGAACCACTATCAGTATAAATTCGCATAAACATCCCCCTTAATCCATTCAGTATTAATTTTATCGTGAATTTCTTAGTTGAACTAATTACAATTGTCATGTTTTTGAAATAATGTTTCTATCACTACCAAAAACCTTATAGTAATTAACTTCCATTATTC
>JAGHSJ010000326.1 GCA_018065935.1 Candidatus Kurthia equi | reverse complement strand
TTATTTATCTTAGAAAAAACGGTGCGATTGCGATAGCACGTGAAGTCGTACAACCTGATAATATTTTTGGCGCCTAATCACTTGATCCACTGTTTCATATATAGCTAGCACGATTTATCTCGTTTGCGATTAGATATACTAGCAGAAGTAAGAGTAACTTTCATAATAATCTTTTCCAACCTAAATACCCATTCTTTGAATTCAATAAAAAAAGAGTAAACCGGTAATGACCCCTTAAAGTTAGAGTTTTATTTATGCAGCTAATCGGCTGGTATGTGTTCGGTATTTTACCGGACTCATGCCGGCCATTTTTTGTTTAATACGTTCGTTGTTATAATAAGGGTTCTATAATGTTTGTTTGGATTTTCAAACATGACCACCTCTGTTTGACGCTTTCCGCGGTCCTTACTTCAATTAATTCTTTGTGAAACACAAAGAATGGATTTTCCTGTCCTCAGAACAAGGAGTGGATAAGCACAGCGATAGGACGTCACGTGTGTGCGTATTACATTAAGGGCTGATTTCGCAGGAGACGCAAGCTTGTTGTATTTAACGCAAAAAAAAGCACCACGTCACCAATTTCGTTTTACTTGAATTATCCAAGAAACAAGTAATAAAAAGTGAGTTGTGCTCAATGAATTTTATCATGGGATGAATATGTGCTGAAATAAAAAACTGCATACCAATGACGATTCCATCCATTGGTATGCAGTACAAGTAGGTGATATTGTTTTATGGTGCTCAGATTTCTCTCTACCTAAGTCTAGCATTATTCATTATAATTTATATTGTCGTTTATATTTTTTTGCTCTAAAGAAAAAAGTAAAAATCGCTAAAATAAAACAAATAATAGCTGCTCCAAAATAATAATCTTCATAATTAGTTTGTTCAATTGCAGTTTTAGATGCCGCAAATACAGAATCATGTACAGTTGATGCTATAAAAATTGCAGCTACCGTAGCAATCATTTTCAGCCACGTTTTTTTCATTGTGTTAAATCTCCTCTTTATGCATTCATGCATATAAATATCCTTTTAAATATAAAACTAAATATTCACTCCGTCAAGTACACTTTATACTTATTTAATGACAAATCGCGTATGACTGAAGCCTTCCTTCGTTTTCTTCACCTCTAGAGTTGCAGGGATTGTGTCTTTCAATTCAGCAACATGAGAAATAATTCCAATCATGCGGCCAGTTTTCTGCAGATCTACTAATGTATCAATTGCCTTCGCTAACGCTTCTTCATCAAGTGTACCAAAGCCTTCGTCAATGAACATCGTATCCATATGGACATTTCCTTTAAAGCTTTGAATAATATCACTCATACCTAAAGCAAGGCATAATGAAGCATTAAATTGCTCCCCACCTGACAATGTTTTCACATCACGCTCTTGCCCCGTATAGCTATCATATACATTCAAACTTAAACCAGATTGCTTGCCATTTCCATCTAAACGTTGACTACGTGATAGTCGATATTGTCCATTCGATAATGGAATAAGGCGCTCATTTGCTGCATGAATAATTTGTTCTAAATATTCAATTTGCAAATAACGCTCAAATGAAATTTTTTGTTCGTTTTTACCCGCCAATAATTCATACAGTTTAATAATATGACCTGCACGTAATTCTAACAGTTCCATATTTTTTTGCGTCAGTTGCAGTTGATTATTTATACGTTGCCCATCATTTAAGCGGTGCTGTATTTGACTTACCTGTTGATTTATTTGTTCAACAGCTGTAATTAACTCATTTAGCTGTTGTTGTAGCGTTACAATATCCTTTGGTTGCTGTTCTTCAAAATGCTCTCTACCTACACTTATTTGTTGATCTACTGCATAATGCTCTTTATCGAAAGCGACAATTTGTTGTTTGAAGTTTTCCATTTGTTCAGGTACTAATCTAGCTGCTGTATACGACTTACCATCTGCGAAACCAGCTTCAAACACTTTATTTTGAAACTCATTCTGTGCACTATTTAGTTTCTGTTCTTCCTCAAGTAATTGTTGTCTTTTTGTAGTTACTGCCGTCTCACTAATAAGCACTTGCTTTTTCGCTAAATCATAGGTCTGTTGCAATGTAGCTAACTTCGTATCAAATTGATGGATAGATAACTCCAATTCTTGAATGGATTGAACCAATGCCTGTTGTGTAGCAAATTGACTAGGCAATTGCTGACGTTTTTCTTGTAAGATGGCTTGTTGTTCACGATGACTTAATTGCTGTTCGGTACACTGTTGTTGAAGCATTTGGACAGCTTGACGTTTTTGTTCTATCGCTTGACGTAAAGCTGTGAGATTCCTTTCAACAACAGTTAATTTTTGTTTTTGGTTTTGTTTGTCTTGAATGAGACGTTGTAAACTCAAAATTGTTTCTTTATTGGATATTTTATTATAATTAATTTCTGCATATTCATTTAGCACCTGATCTGCTTGCTCTATAGTAGCATGGCACTGCGTAATCGCTGCAGTAATCGAGTATCCCTGTTGTTCATGTTTGGCTAGATTATTTTTGGCTGCATCTAATTGATCTTTAGTCACTATATTTTCTTCCATCACATGAATCTTTTCGTGTTCACGGCTACCACATACTGGACATGGTTCACCACTTACAAGTTGTGCAGCAAGTACATATGCTTGATTCGCTAACCAATTGCTCTCCATTTGCAACAACTCATTTTTTTGTTGCTGAATAATTGCTTGAATGGTTTGAAGCTGCTGTTGCTTATCATTTATTTGCTGTTCATTCTGTTGCTTGATGGCAAGTTGATACTCAATTTTTTCAAGCGTCGTTAATTGAATCATGAGTTCTTCATAATCTGCCGTGTATTTTTGCAATTCATGCTTTGTTTGTTCTTCTACAGCTACTTTATCTTTCAATTGCTGTAATTCTTTCTGCGCTAATTCCTGCTGTGAAACAACTTCTTTAAGCGAACGACTTGCTACAAGCATTCTATTCTCTAAAGAGGTGACTTCTTCATAAAAAGGTAAAATACGCTGCCAGTCATTTAATTGCTTCTTGCGTTCATCCTGTTTGTTTTGCTGTTGCGTAAAAAGTGTTAATTCTTCTTCCGCCACAGCGAATTGTTTTTTATTGTTTTCTAAAGTTGCTTCGATTTGTTTAATTTGCTCGGATAATTGCGTTAACTGATGACGCTGTTGTCTAAATGCATTTTCATATGGAATAATATGTTGGGCTTTCTCTGCATTTGTCACCTGCAATTTGATTGTATTTATTTGTTGTTGTTGCTCCTGTAATTCAATTAAACGTTGCTTCGCTTCTAAATAAGCTTGTAATTCTTTATTAAACTGCTGTGCTTGCTGTAGGAAGAGACGCTTATTGTCTACATGCTCTTTTTTCTCTTGAAATTGCTGTTGTAATTTTTGGGCAATTTCATTGTAGTAAGCTAATTCCTCTGTTAGCGCTGCAATGATTTGACTTGTCGAACGAAATTCTTTATTTAGGACTTCGAACAAGCTGCTTTCTCTCACTGGAAATGTATCTTTTAAAGAAGCAATATACACGTTTTGTTCATTTCGTAGTGCCTCTAATTGCTTTTCAGCCACCGCTTTTTTATCACGTAAACGATCGGCCATTTTTTTAAAGCTTTCTGTCTTAAAGATTTTCCGTAAAATTTCACCTTTATTTTGAGAGTCAGAAGTTAATAGCTTTTGGAATTCTCCTTGTGGTAACATGACAATTTGTTTAAATTGTTCTTTTGTTAGCCCAATGATTTCTTCTAATTTATTATTCATATCTCTAATCTTATGCGAATCTAATACAGGTATTTCTTGAGAATCAACGATTTCAACAAATTCATTTTTCTCTCCAGTAGCTGTTTTATTCCCTTGTTTCACGTGAGCAAGCTGGCGCAGTATGCGGTAGCGTTTCCCTTTCATCTCAAAAATCAATTCGATGGCTGTATGTAATTTATCTTCAGCAAAATCACTGCGTACATTACCAGCATTATCGCGGTCTTCTCCACTTACACTTCCATAAAGTGCATAGCAAATTCCATCGAATATCGTCGTCTTCCCTGAACCAGTAGTCCCTGAAATAACGAAAATTTGATTTCCTTTCAATTCAGTAAAATCAATGATTTCTTGTTGGCGATATGGCCCAAATGCTGTCAAACTTAATTTTATTGGTTTCATACGTTGCGTCCTCCTGCTTCACGTTCATCTGCAAGCTCTTCAGCTAGTAGTTCATTGAATAATTCATGCATTGCTTCGTCCGGTTTATCGCCTACTATTTCCTCGTAAAAGGCATTAAATAAAGTTGTCGTGTCCATTGCTTGTTTACTCTCACCAATCGGTGCAATCTCTTGCTCTCCACGAATAATGCTACGCTCCACATGCATCGCATTTGGGAAAATGGTTCTTATTTTTTCCATAGGTGTAATAATGACCGTTTCATCGAGTAAGGTTACATAAACATAATCATTACTAGGCTCCATTTGAAGAATATCCGCCATATAGCCTTTCACACGACGTAAATCCCTCATAGGGAATAATGCGTGTTTTTCAATTTCAATATGACCATCCTGCTGCAAATCAATCATTAAGAAAGCTTTTTGATGCGTCTCTTCAGACACACTGTATTTAAGTGGTGATCCACTATAACGAATTTTTTCACTTTGCACAAAATGAGCTTGATGTAAATGCCCTAGAGCAGTGTAATTAAATCGCTCAAATAATTGAGCATCTACGCACTCTGAACCACCGATACTAAGAGGTCTTTCCCCATCATCCGGATTCTCTTGCTGTTCACCATTTTTCGTGACAAACGCATGCCCGATACAAACTGAACGATTTGCATCTTCTGCTATCGCACCGATAATCGTTTCCATCGCCTGTTGATTTGAACGAACTTCTTCATCACCAAAAACATAGCGAACTTCCTGCGGATCAGCAAAAGGAATTAAGTAAAAGGATACTTCCCCAAATTCATCCGATAAAATAACTGGCTCCATTTTTTTAGAAAGCTTGCCTTGCATATATAACCCACTATCCGAAAACAACATTGACCCAAAATCCACACGACTCGTACTATCGTGATTTCCCGCTATCGCTAATACTGGAATCTTTCTTTCTTTCACTATCGCATTGAATGTTTTATCTAAAAGATGTACTGCTTCCACTGGAGGAATCGAGCGGTCATATAAATCACCTGCGACTATTACTACATCTGGCTGTAACTCGTCTATTTTTTGCACTAATTGCTGTAAGATAAATTGTTGATCCTCTATCATAGAAATTCCTTGAACTATCTTGCCTAAATGCCAATCAGCTGTATGTAAAATTTTCACATAGCCCACTCCCTTTACCTTTATATACATAGTATAATTCAC
>JAGHSJ010000065.1 GCA_018065935.1 Candidatus Kurthia equi | reverse complement strand
ATCGGATTAACAGGATTGCGAAGGATATATCATAGTATTAGAAGGCTTCAAGGAAACTTGAAGCCTTTTTGTATTTGAGTTAATTTCATAATTCCAATCCCTTCGGTATCAAGGGTTTCAACTAAATAAAAATGAGGCACCTCCCCAAATTCGGTATAATGGTAGTGACTAAACAACCCACCGAAAGGAATGATGCCTCATGACTATTATAAAACAAATTAGTCTTTTTGACATCCAAGAATTATTTGATATGGAAAGCTCGCACCGATTTGATGCGATTTTCTCTACTTTCGATGTACAACCAATCTTTCATCTCTTTTCAAAAAAGACATTGCGTGGTGCTCCACGTGAATGTAACTATGGTGCGATGATTCAATCACTCATCATTCGGATTATAGAACGCATTCCAACAGTAAAGGACTTAGTAAAACGTTTAGTCAACGACCCTTTATTCCGTCTGGATTGCGGTTTTCTTATTTCAGATTCTGTTCCATCCGAAGCATCCTATTCACGAATGATTCGCGTGATTAGTGAGTCCGATATAATGGACACGATGCAAGATGAACTCATTCAAACAGCCTTTATTGAAGGATTTTTATGTGATGAACACCTTGGTTTCGACGCGACACATTTCGAATCACGCGATGCCTCAAAACCTTCTGAAAAAAAAGAACCTGTAGCCCCGAAAAAACGGGGTCGTAAAACGAAAGAAGAACACGCTGCCTGGTTAGCTGAACAAGCCGAAATCGAAGCGAATCAAACCACTTATGAAAAGAAGTTGGAGGCGCAATTAACGATTTCAGCAGAAACACTTTGGCAAGACATTCCGATAGCACCTGACTGGGGCATCAAGAAAAATAGTGATGGTAAAAATACGTTCTGGTACGGCTTTAAAGGCCATTTAGCCGTTTCAACAAAAAGCCAATATATTGTTGCTCGCTTGATGTCTTCAGGGAATTTACATGACAGTAAAGCCGCTATTCCATTACTTAAAAGGGTAGCAAACTTGATTCCCAATCATTTTACAACGGCTATTTTTGATGCCGGTTATGACTATGAACCGATTTATCGCCAAGCACTTCATCAAACAATGCGTGCTGTTATTCCATATAACGTCCGTCGAGAAGGAGACATGATTGGCTTTGATCAACACTTTCGACCAACGTGTGTGCGTGAACACAGCTACTGTTACGACAGCTTTGACGAAAAGTACCAAACACTTAAGTTCACTCGTCCAAAAGAATGTGCAACGTGTCCGTTACGAGAAGATTCACTTTGTCAAAAGATCTTCAAAATCAAGTGTGAAACTAATATTCGAAAGTACACATATCCAGCACGAGGCTCCGAATTGTGGAAAAAACTCTACAAAGAACGTACGGCAGTGGAACGTGTAAATGCTTATTTAAAACAATTCTTTCAATTAAACAACATTCGTCACAGAACTGGTAAAAAGGCTAAGTTCCATTTCAATCTGGTGACGTTTATTTATAACGCCTGCAAATTAGTAGTTGATCGTATCAACACACAATTACAAGGAAAACAGACAGCTGCATAATTTTTTAAAAACGTAAGTTTTAACAGAGGAGCAGTTTAAGCTCTTGAAAAAATCGATTTATGAAATTGACTCAATTATAATATGTTTAGATAAAATTATAAAAACCCTTTCAATTCATTTTCATATGGATTGAAAAGGTTAATAAAAACAAGTCTATGAAATTACTCTTTTTGATCGGCCTATTAGTTTATAGTGTAGTCCTAGTACACAATACAAACTAATTAAACCAACAAGTACAAAGCTCACCACTAGATGTTTTACTATTTCAATTGGAAAATGTACTCTTAAAAAATGTATACTAATTAAGTAATAGGTCATACCAAAACCCATCAAAATATTGATGATAAAAAAGCAAATAGCTAGCTTTTTTTTCTTGAAGTGCCAAAATGTAATTGTTAATAAATAACAAGGAATAACTAAAATTAAAAATAATATGACTCCAGTAGGTATCACTACTGCTTCTTGAATGGGTAAATCATATAGGTTTCCAATTATAAAATAAAAAAGTATACTAATAATCATTGCCAGTATAGGATTAACCACAATAAAAAATGGCGTATTCATTAGCAACTTCCTTTCTTTGGTGTTTTGAAGTTCTGAGAAATTCTACTTAGACTAATAATTTCGATATAATTAAAACACCAACAATGAGTACTTCCTGTCATAAAATATATTATTTTAGACTTCCAATAT
>JAGHSJ010000041.1 GCA_018065935.1 Candidatus Kurthia equi | reverse complement strand
ATTTTATAATAATCAATTCAGAGAAAATTTGCTAACTATTGAAATTTGAGCCACTCCCGCTTTTTTTCTAAAAATTCTCCCTACATATTTGGATTTTTCCAAAAGAACTTTTCCACTTTTAATCCGTCTAATTGTATAACCAGTCAACCTTAGGTATAATAAGTATACTGTGTATTGAAAGGAGTTTGAACGAATGAAGGTTGTAAAAATTACCCCTCGCGGATATTGCTATGGTGTTGTCGATGCTATGGTAATCGCTAGAAATGCCGCTCTTGATAAGTCATTACCTCGTCCAATTTTTATTTTAGGGATGATCGTTCATAATAAACATGTCACTGATGCATTTGAAGCAGAAGGCATCATTACACTAGATGGTGCAAATCGTCTAGAAATTTTAGAAAAGGTTGAATCAGGTACTGTTATTTTCACAGCGCATGGCGTTTCACCAGAAGTGCGTGAACTAGCTCGTCGCAAAGGTTTAGTATCTATAGATGCAACTTGTCCAGATGTAACAGTAACGCATGATTTAATCGCTGAAAAAACAAAAGAAGGCTACGATATCATTTATATTGGAAAAAAAGGCCATCCAGAGCCTGAAGGTGCGATTGGCGTCGCTCCAGACCGTGTACATCTTGTACAGCATATCCCTGATGTTGAAGCATTAAATATTACGACTGACAAATTACTTGTAACAAATCAAACAACGATGTCTCAATGGGATGTCCATTCTTTAATGGAAGCATTAAAGTTAAAATTCCCACATATCGAAGTACATGAAGAAATTTGCTTAGCTACGCAAGTACGTCAGGAAGCTGTTGCAAAACAAGCGGACCAATCTGAATTATTAATCGTTGTTGGTGATCCGAAAAGTAATAACTCAAACCGCTTAACTCAGGTATCTGAAGAAATTGCGAATACAAAATCATATCGCATTTCGGACTTATCTGAATTAAAACAAGAGTGGCTAGAAGGTATTTCAACAGTCGGCGTTACTGCTGGTGCCTCTACACCTACACCAATTGTTAAAGAAGTCATTAAATTCTTAGAACAATACGATCCAAATGATCCATCAACACATGATCAAACTCGTACAGTTACATTGAATAAAATTCTCCCTAAAATTAAAGAACCTAAGCCGGTTCAACGCATCGAACCTTATTAATACTGAAAGCCCACAAAATCAACTGATTTTGCGGGCTTTTTTATATCCAGACAAGCGATTGAAATCTTTTCAAAATCAGTTTCAATCATGCCAAGGCATTACATAAATTTAAATGGTTCCGTACTTAGTTTACTGACGATAAATTCACAATTCACTTTGTTTTCTGCACAAAGCTCAGTCATTTTTTTCGCTACGCCGTTTTTCATAATACTTTCCACATGATGACCCGGATCTACTACAGATAGCCCTAATGCTTCAGCATCTTGAGCAATGTGGAAGTAAAGATCGCCTGTCACATAAACATCTGCACCTGCATATTTTGCAGCACTCATATACTTGTTTCCATCTCCACCAAGAACAGCTACTTTACGTACAGTATCTTGCAAATTACCGACAACTCGAACAGCTGGTACTTCAAGGGTTGTTTTCACGTGTTCAGCAAATTGCTGTAAGGTCATTTCTTGTGGTAACTTTCCAATACGTCCAAGGCCCATTTCCTTTGCAGCAGTTTCTAACATAAATAAATCATAGGCTACTTCTTCATAAGGGTGATTTTGTTGCATCGTTTTTAATACTTTATTTTTCAAAGACGTTGGAAATACCACTTCCACTTTCACTTCCTGAACGGTTTCAACTTTTCCAGCAGTACCGATATAGGCATTTGCCCCCTCTAAAGGACGAAAATGCCCTTCTCCTGTTGTTTGGAAGCTACAGCTATCATATTCCCCGAGTTGCCCTGCACCCACCTGAGCGAGTGATATACGCATTTTTTCCGCATCTGCTATAGGTACATATACAGCTAACTTCATCAGCTGCTCTTTATACGTAGGAACAAGCACTTTTGTTGCTTGCAATTGTAAGGCATCTGCTAATAAATCATTCACTCCACCTTCGGCCACATCTAAATTTGTGTGCGCTGCATAAACTGCGATATCATTTTTTATCAGCTTTTCTAAAAGTTTACCTTGTGGATTATCTGTTCTTAAATTAGCTAATCGTCTAAAAATCGGTGGGTGGTGCGCAATAATCAATTCACAGTTCTGAGCTATTGCTTCTTCTACAACCGCATCATTCACATCTAAAGTAACTAAAACCTTTGATACTGTTTTATCTAAAGTTCCGACAGCTAAGCCAATCGGGTCATTCTCCATGGATGCCAATTTTTTAGGTGACCATGATTCAAACAGCTGAATAACTGTTTGTCCCTTTGCTAATTTCATTACATAACACTCCTCACAAGCGCTAATTTTCCATTCAATTCCTTGCGTTTCTCAATAATTGCATCTGTTTGTTCAATTTTTTCAATCGAAGCTAAAATATGCTCCCACTGCTTGATTTCACCTTGCCATTTATTGACGAATACTTCATTTTTTTCTGCCATTAAATGTGGCCCTAATAAAAGTTCTGTTTCAGAAAGTTTTTGTTGTCCTCTTTCTAACACGAGAACCTCATAAATTTTTTCATCTTCACAAAGAATTTCCTCCGCAATAATCGCCCAACCATTTGTTTGAGCCCATAGACGAATTGCATATGCATGGATATTCGGTTGTAAAATTAAACGTTGTACCGTTTGTAATCGAGCTAAATCCTTATTTAAAATCGTTGCGATTAATGGACCACCCATACCGGCAATTGTGACAGCTGTCACGCCATCTTCCGGCTCAACTGCTTCCATACCATCCGCTAAACGAACCTCAATATTATTTTGTAATTGCTCATGTTTTACTTCATTACATGCAGATTGATACGGGCCATTTACAACTTCACCAGCGATTGCCTTTTCAACGATTCCTTGATGGACTAAATAACAAGGTAAATACGCATGATCTGATCCGATATCAGCTACTACTGCGTTTTGAGGCACAAAATCCGCTACTGTTTCTAATCTTTTTGATAATTTTTGGGCATTCATAAAAACTGTGCCCTCCCTTCTTTCATTCCTTACTATTGTAGCGAATTCTACGGTTATTGAAAAGTAAGAAAAAAATGATTGGAACAAATAAAACTGTTTTGAGATTTTCCTCTCTAGGAACTCCCTTGTATTCAAAGAAAATTAAAGTATGAAATCCTGCAAAAAGGCGTATTCTATATGGGCAGAAAACACAGAAAAACGTAAGCACAGAAAAACGTAAGCACAGAAAAAGACGAAATCACGTATTTCTACGTAATTCCGCCTTATTTCATCGTATTATTCATAGCATAGTTTAAACTAGATATTCAAACTACCCAGATTATTTCATTATTTTAAATCTGCGATATATTTAGCTACAGCTGCAATCTCTTTATCATCCGATAAAATTCCGCCTGGCATTCCACCTTGACCATCACGAAGAATTTTTTCAACACCCGCTGCATCTAAACCTGTACCATGTAATGTTGGTCCAACACTACCTTTTAAGCCTTCGCCATGGCAACTAATACATTTTGCAGTTGTAATTGCTTCAGCGTCTGGTTCAGCTGCTTCTGTTTTACCATCAGTTTGCTCTGTTTTTGGATCTTCAGCCTTTTTAGCCGCCTCTTCTTTTTTGTCTATCCCGTTTAAGGACATAAAAAATATAAGACCTAAACCGAAAGCAATAATTAAAAGATATGGAACCACAGGATTTTTCTTCATTATATAAGCCCTCCCTCTAAAATTGAAAAATTTTCTAAAAATAGAATCAATCAACAATTTTATTGTACTTCAAGAACGCCAAAACCGAAAGCAAAAAATACCTATTTTCTTCCTTTTATATAAA
>JAGHSJ010000346.1 GCA_018065935.1 Candidatus Kurthia equi | reverse complement strand
CGGATGCCATACCATGCCCAGTTGACGGCTCATTTCTAGGTTAATATCTAGCTGTTGTAGCTCTTGATTAACTAAAGTTTTAGGCAGCACAGACCAACCCAGTCCAATTGAAACCAACATGCGAATCAACTCAAGCGGGTTATTGCTCATGGTGACTTTCGGTTTGACACCTTGTTTTTCAAATTCAGCTAATGTGATTTGCGTGGTGTAGGTTTGCGATGAAGGCAACAAGCTTGCATAAGCCAGTAAATCTTCAAGTTTTAAATTTTGACGCTGTGCCAAAGGATGGAATGGGGCTGCCACGAACACCAATGGATCATTCCAAATGGTCACATAATTTAAGCGTTCATCACCGACCGGTGGCAAAGTTAAAAATGCGAGCTCTAAATCACCTGCAATCACTTGCTCATGTGCCTGTTCAGAATCCACAAAATGCACATCAAGAGTCACATTAGGGAAATCTTGCACATACGTTGCCAAATGACTGGGCAAATGATGCAACCCAATATGATGGCTTGTACCCACTTTTAATTTGCCTTGCACCTGACCTTGTTGATGGCTCAAGGTATGGTGAATATCACCCAATTCATTCAGCCAATTTTTTACTTTTGGTAAGAGTGAATGTGCCGCATGGGTGGCTTGTACACCGCGTCCCGCAGATTCAAATAATTTCACGCCAAAATATTCTTCTAAACTATGAATACGTTTGGTCACAGCAGGTTGGGTAATAAAAAGTTGATCTGCCGCCAAAGAAATTGATCCAGTTTCCATGACTTTTACAAAAGCTTCAAAGGCTGCGAGATTCATCTTAATCACCTATAACGAATTTTTATGCGTAAGTCTATTGTTGTTATATTGGAAGAATAAATCAAAGGAAATGTTGTATTTTTGAATGAAATGTAAACTTATAGTCAAAAATAGAGGCTTTAAAGCAAGATTATCTTAAGAATAATGTCTAATCAATAAGAAGGGTAAAAGAGCCATTTAATAAAACATTCGATAAAGCGCATGACATGAGATGCAGAAGGCGAAAAAGACCACCGAGGAAGGTCGTGGTCTTTTTAATAGAAGATCGACATCGCTCAAAAAATTAAACCGCAATATTTTGATCGGTAGATTTGGTTTTTTGTTCCCACACTTTCTCATGGAAGAAAAAGGCAAACGCTTGAACAGTTGGTTCTAACAAACTTAAAGCCACTGCCATCGCCCAACTGCCTGTCACGAAATAACCGACCAACATCGCAATACTGATGTGCATGATGTAATAGCTTAATGTTTTTTTAAACATACGTTGATTATTTACAACGAATTTGTGAACTTGTGCCATGTTGATCTTCCTCAAAAAAATAAATAGCGGATGCTTTGTCTTGATTAAATAATAATGATTCTCATTTAAAATGTCTAAACGGAATTTTGAATAAAATGATCGGGAAAATAGATGTTGTATTTATATACGATTTTCAATTAATATTTTTTTAATTAAAAAGAATCAGAGGGTTATTTTGAAAAAGAAACTGTTTTTATTAATTAGTTGTTTGATGATCGTGGGTTGCGGACAAAATAAGTATTTGAAGGATTTTCCTGAAAATGATCTTTTAGAAGCAGCTTTAGATGCTCAGCGTTATGAATTTGAAAATGAATTGAAACTACAAATTTGTGGAGCTTATGGTACAGCTCATTTAGAAAATAAATTAGATGCCAGTTTGTTTATGCAAGAGTTAGAGCGTACTTACCGTTATAAGGAAAAACGAGATAAAGAGTTTTTTAAAGGAATTAGAAGTTATTTAAAAGAATACGAGAATAACTTATCTGAGACGCCTGAATTACGTGATCAAATTCCTGAATCTAAATTTAATTTAGTCACTTATCCTGCTCGACTATCAGCTGCAAAATATTTTGGAGTAGACAATAGTGAGGTTAAAGAAGCTCTGAAAGAGTCTAATATCGTGTCTTATTTCGATAGATATAACCCAAATACCCAGATAATTGTGAGTGCTTTACAAGAAAAAGAAAAATCTATTGAAAAACCTTGTCGAAATTATTTTGATGAAATTCTTGAAGATAAAATACAACCAAATTTTTCAAATTTCGGAAAGGAGTATAAGAAAATTACTGGTATAGGTTCATTAAATAACTAGCATGAAAGCATCTATGGAGTTCTTATCTGGTGTTCGATAGATGTTTTCTCTATTTTATCTATTTAAAATTCTAATGATCATTTTTTAAGCTTATTAAGTATTTATTT
>JAGHSJ010000054.1 GCA_018065935.1 Candidatus Kurthia equi | reverse complement strand
GCTGTTGAGACGTTAGAAGGTGCAGCAAAGCGTCTAGATATATTTAATGAGGTCAATCCATTAACTTTTCATGGATTGCGTTACAGCTATGTACAAGATCGTATGACAGATTTACAAGCTAGCGGATTGAGTTGGAAAGCAGCTGCGAAGATTGTGACACAAGAGGTTGGACATGGTCGTGTAGAAGTTATAAAAGTTTATACCAATGGAAAATAAGAAAAATGTTCAAATAGATATTAATTATATTGATCAATTATTTTAGTATGGCCGCCAAGATACTAAATAACTGTATAATTGGTCGATTAAATCAAATTCGATTCGTCTGAGAGCCTTTTGAAGTGGCTTTTTTGTTGAGTGAAACGTTTTTTTGTTTTACTCAACAAAAAAACGCACAACAACCGAGCTGGCGAGGGCGTTAGTAGATTTTAGAGGAAAATATTGTTTTCCGAATAAAAGAATAATAGAATTAAGACATAAAAAAAAGACGTCTTGTACTTGGCGGTAGAAACGTCTTTTTGGGCAGAACACCACAAGTGTGTCCCTTTTCAAATATTAATATAAGCTAATTATAGTCAGAAACACTGATTTAATCAATGTTTTTTGCTCTAGTTTATATTTATTCGGAAATAACAGAAAAACTTTAAAAAACTAAAAATTACACACTTGTTTCTGCCCCATGTTAAAACTATTGGGGGAATTATCTATGGGAATTAAAAAATTACAGATAGAACAAAGTGAAATATCGAAAATTCAAGTAGGAGCTGGATTGAGTCTGGATGAATGGGCTAATCTCGTACACCCTCAAAGTGATGGCTACGTAACTGTAGCAACTAAAAATGCAGCTGGTGAATGGACAGAGAAAAGCTATCCGTCTGGCATTTGGGTCGAAAAATTAGTACAACACAAAGATTTAAGTTGTTATGTATCGGTTAATTCATTCTTTATTCCAAAACGTAACAACTCGAATGCACGTCAAATTAATGCTTTTTACGTTGATTTAGACCATTACAAAGAGTTTTTATCGCAAGAGGATGTATTGGCTGCCATCGACTTTTTGGTCAAGACAGAGCGTCTACCAGAGCCAACCATGATTATTGATTCGGGTCGAGGACTTTATGCGATGTGGTTGATTGAAAGTGTTCCAGCAAAGTTTAAGAGCGTTCAAAAGCTATATAGTCATATCGAAAAGTATTTAATCGATGTGTTAAAAGATTATGGAAGCGATCCACAGGCATCTGATATTGCCAGAGTATTAAAAGCACCGTCTACTTATCATCATGTAACAGGGAAAATGGTTGAGGTACTACAATATAACGCAAATCACTATACAATGCGATTTATGCAGCAGTGGTTCAATGATTCAGCTATGACCGATTATGATGAGCAAAAAATCGCCGAACGCAAAGTGAAAAATAAACCTAAAACAAAGCGATTACAGTATTTGTATAACTTTTATTCGTTAGCTATTGCTCGTAGTGAAGATTTAACAAAACTTTGTGAAATGCGTTGTTATGAGATGTCGGGATATAGAAATACATTGCTCCACATGTATGCGTACCAAATGTTTTTGA
>JAGHSJ010000186.1 GCA_018065935.1 Candidatus Kurthia equi | reverse complement strand
ACTTGTGGCGTACGCAGAAATTCCACGCAGTACGTTTTATCATATCGCAAAGAAATTAGCGCTACCGAATCCAGACGCTGATTTAAAAAAGGACATTCAAGCAATTTACGACGAGCATGAGGGCCGTTATGGCTACCGTCGTATTCGTGATGAGCTGGCGAATCGTGGACAAAAGTGAATCATAAAAAGGTACAGCGCCTCATGAAGGAGCTTGGCTTAAAGTGTTTAGTGCGCATGAAAAAATATAAATCGTATAAAGGCTCAGTGGGCGAAGTTTCCCCGAATATTTTAGACCGCCAATTTACAGCAGAAGCACCAAATGAAAAGTGGACAACGGATATTTCGGAGTTTAAATTATTCGGTGAGAAGCTGTATTTATCGCCTGTTTTAGATATGTTTAACGGTGAAATCATCACCTATACAATTGGCTCTAGACCGACCTTCTCTCTCGTTTCAGACATGTTAGAACAGGCCTTAGAACGCTTGCCAGAAAATCGTAAGCTCCTAATGCATTCCAATCAAGGCTGGCATTATCAAATGAAGCAATATCGCCATGCGCTCCAATCGAGAGGCATTGTGCAAAGCATGTCACGAAAGGGTAACTGTTACGACAACTCGGTGATGGAAAATTTCTTTGGCATCATGAAATCTGAATTCCTTTACTTAAAAGAATTTGAAAGCATTGAGCACTTTAAAGAAGAGCTCGAGAAATACATCCATTATTACAACACGAAACGGATTAAGGCAAAATTAAAATTGAGTCCGGTAGAATACCGAACTCAATTTACTCAAGCTGCCTAAGCGAAATAACCGTGTCTAACTTTTGGGGGTCACTTCATGTTTGGGAACATTCACTACCGTTATAAATACGAATAAATCTGGCGAGACTTCGGTAATACCTTTTAATTTTATACATCCCTAAGCTTTTGATTGATAATGAATACTCTATTTGAAATATCATTCTCAAAAGAAATGGCATGGTTTCTAACCTTGCCGTTTCTTGTTAGTTCATTTATTTAAAAATTTTGCATCTCCTATTTAGGTCGTATTCTTGGTAAAAACACGGAAATTGCTGTCCCTTTTCCAAATACACTTTCCACTTCTACATGCCCTTGATGGAGTGTGACAATTCGCCAAACAATAGATAGGCCAAGTCCCGTCCCTTCCACCGTGCGTGTCCTTGCTGAGTCCACACGATAAAATCGTTCGAAAATTCGCTGTTGCTGTTCTTCTTTAATGCCAATCCCACTATCTTGAAAGGAGACGACTACGTATTGACCTTGTTCGCTTAGTTCAATATTTATAGTGCCAAATGCATTGGTATATTTGATGGCATTCGATAATAAATTGTCCCAGACCATATTTAGCAACTCTGCATCCGCTGTTATCGCTACTTGTGATAATGAATGGATAATCATCAGTTCTTTTTGTTGAATTTTCCAATGGTAATGCTTGAGGAGTGCTTCAATTTGTTCATTCACATTAAAGGTTTGTACCTTCATCAATTGTTCTTGTTGATCTATTGTCGAAAGTTGCAATAAACGATTCGTAAGAGAGGAGAGCCGATCTATCTCAGCGTGAATTGTTCCTAAATAATGTATAATGTCCGTCTCTGTAGCCTGTTCATTTTCAAGAAGCGTAATATATCCCTTAATGTTTGAAAGTGGCGACTGAATATCATGTGAAATATTTGCCGTAAATTCTTTTCTCTTTTCATCGACGAAAGCAAGCTGCTCACTCATGTGAAGAAAGCTTTGTAATAAATTCCCCAACTCATCTTTACGCTTTTTATCAAGTTGCACATGGTACTGTCCATTCGCAATAAATTTTGTCGCCTCTGTCAGTTTTGTAATCGGCTGGACGATGTATTTCGTAAATAATAGCACCAGTAAAATACTTAATAAAATCGTCATCAATAAAATGGCCGCAAATAACAAATGCATTTCGTTAAATAAAAGTTTAATGTTCGGACGAACAAATAACGCATACGTTTTTCCTTGAACCGTTATAGGAACACCGATTGAGTTTGTCACCTCATTCGCAAAAAAACCGGTCACAAACGTTTGGTGCGGAAAATTAGAAATTCCGTGATACGCCTTACCGCTTAATACATCTTGAATAATCCGGTCATCAATTGATTGATTTCTAAATGGCTCCGCAAAGTTCGTCACCTTGAATTGTTCATCAACTAGCATTACATGATAGCCTAAGTTGGCAGAATGCTGTAAATAGGCGTGTAAATCAAGCTCTTGATGTTGTTCAAAAAAACTGGCTAGTTCCAGAGCGAAAGCTGTCGTTTTTTCATCGTTTTTCGGTTTTAGTACTTCGTGATAATATACATTCGAAATCACAAATGATAATAAGCCGCTAAAGATCATAATGCCGATTGTCGTCAGAACAAATTTAGCATATAACGTTTTCATCGCAATGCCTCAATTGCATAGCCAATACCTCGGACGGTTTTAATATGCACGGAGGGTGCAAGTGTAGCTAACCGTGCGCGTAATCGCTTTATATGCACGTCGACTGTGCGTTCATCCCCCGTGTAGTCCATTCCCCACACCTCTTCGATGATTTGTTCTCTCGATAGTACTAGGTTCGTATTTTTGACCATATAGACTAGTAGTTCGAATTCCTTTAGAGGTAGCAACAGTGTGCGTTCGTTTATTTTAATTTCGTATTTTTCAGTTAGAATGATCAGTTCCCCCAAAACTAAATTTTGCTTCGATGAAACCGTGCCGTATCGTCGGAGTAAAGCATCTACACGTAATTGTAATTCTTTCGAATCAAACGGTTTTACAACGTAATCATCCGTACCTGCTACATATCCTTTTTCCTTATCTTCAATTTGACCTTTCGCTGTAAGTAATAAAATGGGAACGTTATAACGAGCACGAATTTCTTGCGTTAATGCATAGCCGTCTAAATAGGGCATCATGACATCGACGATGGCCAGGTTAATCGGTGTTTGTTTGAATATTTCCAGGGCCTCCATGCCGTCTTTTGCCAATACTACATCATATTTCAATTGCGAAAAGTATCGTGCAATCACGTCCCGTACGTTTGGGTCATCATCTACTACAAGAATGACTGCCATTTTAATAACTCCTATCTGCAATCAAAATTATACATTTTTATTTGTTTACCCGCTTTTAGCGAAATCACAGTAAAAAAACTTATTCCATAATTTGACCATCCCGCATATGAACAACCTTATCGACATAATGTAGCATATCTTCGTCGTGTGTGACAATTAATGTAGTCAGCTGCAACGTTTTTGTTAATGTTGTGAGTAGCTGCATAATTTCACTCGAACGCTTTGAGTCAAGACTCGCTGTTGGTTCATCCGCAAATAAAATAGTTGGCTCATGAATAATTGCTCGTGCAATGGCTACACGCTGCTTTTCTCCACCCGACAACGAAGCAGGATATGCGTCTTGACGATGACGCATCCCGACTAATTCTAAGATTTCAGAAATATGCTTTTCATCCACCTTTTTATCTGCCACCTCTAACATGAGTTCTAGTTGTTCTTTGACCGTTAAAAATGGTACTAAATGCGCAAATTGAAACACAAAGCCAAATTCTTGCGCACGTATTTGTCGCAATTGTTCTTGCGATAAAGTAGCTAAATCATTGTGCTTAAATAAAATATGACCACTAGAGGCTGGCTGTAATCCCGCTGCAATGGTTAAAAGCGTGCTTTTCCCCGAACCAGACGCCCCAACAAGTGCAGTCATTTCCCCTTGTTGCAAGGAAAGATTGATTCCTTTTAAAATTTGTTCCTCTACCTCTCCACTGACAAATGACTTGTGAATGTGCCGTATATTAAAAAAACTCATGCTATCTCTCTCCTTGTTGAATTGCTTGTAAAGGCGCAATCTTTTTAATTTGGAACCCAGACACTGTAGCACCGATAAATCCAATAATTAAAAAGACACCGGCTAATGCTACTGTATTGGAAATAGTTAAATAAAACGGCATACCCACTGGGGCAATAGACTGGAAGAGCTGACTGCCTAAAAGAGATACACTTAAGGCGATTACCGAAATCAGTAACATTTGTGTCCACATCATTACAAATAACGTTGTCGTTTTAACACCAATCGCCTTTAACACACCGTAAAGTCCAACCTTTTGTGTGTTCATCATATAAAAGAAAATGGCAAACAAAAGACCGCTAATGACTACTAAAAACCAAACAATCATATTAAGTGATAACTGCTCTGCTTGATAACTTGGTATCGTATTTAAAAATTCCTTTTTCGAATACGCTGTTAATCCGTCTAACCCCAGTACTTCTTTCTGAGGAGAAAATAATAATTGTACATCTGTTGTACGATACATCTCCTGAAATTGGTCTGGATGAATAAACGCAACTGGCGCGTGATTAAATTTTGTTTCCTCTGAAAAACCAACTACTTTCCATTCTCCTTCTAATTGATTACTCGTTAAACGATCGCCAATCTGCATCCCTTCCTCTTTTAAAGATGCATCTAAAATAATTTCATACGGTTGTACTTGTGGAAACAGTTCTGAAGATGACGTTTTGACAAAGGCTACACTTTGTTGTTCACCCGCAGCATTATAGAGCATCCCCATTTGAATAGATAGTGCTGTGAAACCATTCTCCTCGCTTTGATATTGTGCTACCTGTTCAGTTGTCATATTAGAAAAAGTATAGTTATCTTCGGCTTCACTCGTCATATAGAAAGTCCCTTTCGGCAATTCTCGGATGAGCGATGCATTGTCTTGAGATAGCCCCTTGGCAAGCCCGGCAATCATAAATGTTAAAAAACTAATTAGTACAATAATTAGCCCAAATATAAAAAATTTACTTTTTGTTCGTTTCATTTCTTTCCACGCTAATTTCATGAAAAAATCCTCCTTCAAATGCCTTGAATTTTACAATAAGCAACTTTTGTGAACAGAGGATGAACAGCTATGTATTTGAATCATGGTTAAAAGGGGGTTACGCAATCTATTGCTTCGTGCCCCGTACTACTTAACAATTGTATTTCTTTAATGTAAATGCCGTAATATTTGGAGTGCGCCTTGCTCTTTTAAGTTTTGAATACTCGCTACCTCATCACAAAACTGCTCAAGTGACGATTTTGGCACACCAATTAAGATGCCATACATATGACAGCCAAGCCATTTTTAACATTTAGGGTATATTGTAAATTTTTTTGGAGATTAAAGATATGTTTTAGTTCCCAAACCGACGTTTGCTAACATTCCCCTTACCGTTGTAAATCCGCATTTTTCTGCCGGGAGGCCAAGAATACCATGGCAATAAAAGTTCAAAATAATTGATTTAAATATAAATATCCGTTATATTATGACTGAATGTCATTCATTTCGTGGAGGTTCTATGGATAAAAAACAGCGAATCATAGATGCAGCTATTCAGTTATATTTGAAGAATGGGATTGAGAAAACAACTATTTCTCATATTGTAAAAGAGGCGGGTATTGCTCAAGGAACTTTCTATTTGTATTTTCCAACGAAATTAGCAGTCATGCCGGCAATTGCTGAGCAAATGGTAGCAACGGTGCATGAAAAATTAATGCAAATTGATCGAAATGCAACCATTCGCGAGAAGATGCTGAACTGTATAAATATCTTATTTTCAAATACAAATACGTATCAAGAGTTAACGAAGCTTATTTATACAGGATTTACACAAACAGAGGAAGTAAAGCAGTGGGAAAAGATATATAGTCCTTTATATGCTTGGGTATTTGAAGTAATTGAAGAAGCACAGTCAAACGATGAAGTAGATGGAAAGCTTGATGCTAAAGTAGTTGCTCGTATTATTATTGGTGCCATTGAATCAACAGCTGAGCAAATCTATTTATTTGATGATTCACCAATAACGCAAGTCGAACATGTAAAAGATAATTTATTGCGATTTATACTTAATGGACTAAATTAAATAATAGAGAAAATGCTAATGAAACCATTAGTATTTTTTATAAAAAGAAAAATGAACAAATCATGGCTATTTGTAGTACTAACGTGTCTAGCGGAATTAATTTGGATTTATGGATTTAACGTGGCGAGTACATGGTGGCACTGGGTCATCATTATTCCAATCATCATTATTGATTTTTGGATATTGGCTAAAGCTTGTGAAGGATTACCGACGGGGACGGTTTATGCGATTTTTGCGGCTGCTGGAACAGTTGGGACAGCATTAATGGACGTCTATCTTTTTGGTGGGAGCTTAGCAGGTGAAAAGATTATCTTTATCGGCGTGATTGTTTTAGGAGTCATTTTACTAAATGTCGCAGATGTTTTAGCTGAACGAAAGGTGCGAGCATAATGGGTTGGGGATTAGTAATGATATCAGCAGTCTTAGAAACAATCGGTGTGATTGGCTTAAAAAAATAATGATTATGCAGACGTTTTATACGGAAAATAAAATACATTTAGTTGATATGAAATCAAAGTAACTTCTAGAATTAGTCTTTATATCGATACACCTGACTGCTTCATTTATGCAGTTATAAGTCAAAATAAAAATAGTGCACCTATACAGTAGCACCGGAAATAGCCAACTGACCGATATTTTTCGGTTAGTTGGCTTTCTCTATATATGGAGGTTGATTACCTTTTAAACAAAGCATTAGAATGATATTAAATTTTCGATTGCTTATACCATGATAGATCGTGTAGTTCGTCCCCCTTTGCTAAAACTGAAAGCCCCTCGATTATAGATATTTAATAGTTAGCATATAGTAAAGGGTTGACAACTAGGTTAAAAGCTATTATAGTGAAATCAAGCTTATCAGTTTAGAACTAAACTGATGAATTTAATTATACTTTTGGAGGTATTTTATTATGACAGATTTATACAAACGTTTAGACAAAGATAATGCAGCGGTACTATTAGTAGATCACCAAACAGGTTTAATTTCAGGTTTAGTTCGCGACTACGGTGTAGATGAATTTAAAAATAATGTTTTAGCATTAGCACGTACAGCAAAATTCTTTAATTTACCAGTTATTTTAACTACAAGTTTTGAGAATGGTCCGAATGGTCCTTTAATGCAGGAGCTTACTGATATGTTCCCGGATGCCCCAATTATTTCTCGTCCAGGTCAAATTAACGCTTGGGATAACGAAGAATTTGTAGCAGCTGTTAAAGCTACTGGTAAAAAACAATTAATTATTGCAGGTGTTGTAACAGACGTATGTGTTGCATTCCCGACGCTTTCTGCAATCAACGAAGGTTATGATGTTTTTGTAGCATCAGATGCATCTGGTACAGTAAGTAAGCAAGTGGCAAATGCAGCACTAACTCGTATGGCACATGGTGGTGCCCAATTAATGAACTGGTTTAGCATAGCAAGTGAATTACAGCGTGATTGGCGTAATGATGTAGAAGGTTTTGGTGCTTTAATTTCAGCGCAATTACCAGGCTACCAAAATGTAATGGGAAGCTATGTAGGGGCACAAAAAGACGCTACAAAATAAATAACTAGTAATAATACTAGATGATAAATAATTTGAAAAGCTGTTGAGAATGGTATCTGCCTATTTCTCAACAGCTTTTTAAGATTTAATTATTAATGAATTTTTATTTTCAACAATAACATTATAAGTTAGAATTAAGTGATTTATTTTAAACGGTTAATGGGGGTATGAATGATGAAGGAAAGTGAAAAAAAGCGTTTAAATTTATTAATTTGGTTTCGATTAGCTCGCGTATATACCAACAGTATTAAAGAATCGAACCAACACTTAAAAAAATGGGGTCTATCTGCAGCACAATTTGATATTTTGGTTCAAATAGGAACAGCTAAACAAATGACTCAAGTAGAATTAGCCCAAAAGTTGTTTGTTACGAAGGGAAATATAACACAACTATTGAGTAAGATGGAGAATTTAGGACTAGTTGAACGAGAACAAGAGTGGAGAACTAAGTATGTCAAACTAACAGCTAGAGGAGAATCTTTATTTAATGAAGTGACTCCTTTACAAGAACAATTTCAAGCAGACCAATTTTCTTCTCTTAACAACGATGAGAAAAAACAACTTTTACACTTATTAAGGAAAATACAAACTAAGCCTTTGGAATAGTTTTAAAGATGTATTAGCATTTTAGATGAAGGACTGAAACCATCCTTTTTTAAAATGTCACATTTAATAAAAAGCATTTAAAATTGTGCTTTAGTACTGTTTAGATTTAGTAAATAGGAGTAAAATTTACAATGCACTGTAGCGTTGCAATTTATATATAATGTTTGGCATCACCGGTATGATAAATATATCGGTGATACCAGATTATTTATATATACTTTGTTTGTAGCTTTCTTTCATACGCTGCAAGCCCGTGCCG
>JAGHSJ010000402.1 GCA_018065935.1 Candidatus Kurthia equi | reverse complement strand
TGAATCCGATGGGATCTGTTCTAATCGCTGTGTATAGATTTTCATGCTTTCCCTTTTCATGCTTAACGCACATCTCATGACATTTCACGAGATGCATCATCAATCTTTTGCATCAAAAGTAAGCATTTTTCATGCCAAATATGAATTGTATTGGTGCATGACTTTAAAATGACACTTTGATTGATAAACGCTTTTAAGCCCAAATCACCAAAATGGCAGCGATGACTACCAGTGCCAAGCCCCAATGCTCGGCTTTCGCCAATTTTTCTTTAAAGAAATATGCCGAAATGAGTAAGCTAAATAAAATCTCGATTTGCCCTAAAGTTTTCACAATCGGCACACTCATCATACTCATGGCAGTAAACCAACCGAGTGATGCCAAAAAACTGCATAAACTGACTTTAAAGGTCAGCCCGATTCTCTCCCACATCGCCAGCAAGGTTTTTCGGCTAAACAGTGCAAGATATAACAACATGCTGATGCATTGCAGCCCAATCACTGAGACCAATACCCAAGAGGCACGATGTAGTTGCGGCAAATGGGTCAGCTCTAAACTCGCTTCACGAACCAGCAGTGAGGTAATGGCAAAACATAAACCACTGCCAATACCGATCATTAAAGTCTTGGGAGAAAAGCCTGTAAATTGATGCCCTCGACTAAGTAGAAACACAGCAAATCCACCCAAAATCACCCCAAACCATGCATACAAAGACAGATGATCTGAAAGAAACATCACCCCAATGATAGCTGCCAAAATGGCTTCACTTTTAGCAAGCCCGACCCCAATGGCATAATTTTTTTGTTTAAACAGTTGCACCATTAGTGCAGTCGCTAAAATCTGACTGGCTGCCGCAATAGCAATATAAATCCAGTATTGCTGGGTGAAACGTACCGTTTGTTCAATGGGCGAAAACTGATAAAGCCCTTCGATGTATAAGATCGCAAGTGGAAATCCAAACAGGAAGCGTGCGAGGGTCACGCCCCATACATCGACTGTTGTGCTGAGTTGTTTCTGAAAGGCATTGCGCCATGCCTGCATAAATGCAGCCATGAGGGTAAAGAGAATCCAACTCATCGACATAGGACTTGCTCGCTTAAAGAGAGTGTGTATTTTAAGCGTTGATGCGTGGAATCTCTAATTAAAAAAGGCTTGAGGATGGATAGCGGAAAGTTTGCTTTATAGCTGAATCTACTTTCTAAATTCACTCACTAATTTTGCTAGTTGTTCCATACCATCAAATGTCGTGGGAATCTTGTCATCTGAAGATACGAGTGGTGAGAAGATAATATTTTCAAACTTCTCAAAACCTGCTTTATTTTTAGCATGTAGCTTTTCAGAGTCTTCGGCATAATTATGGATAAATTGGCAAAGTGCCATACGAAGTTCAAGTTGCATCATTTGGGATTGTACAGAACGTACGTGTTGTAATCCAACTCTCACAAAATAGAATAAAATCACCATGAATGTTGATATTGGCAATGCTAAATAAATTATAAATTTTAAAGCTTGTTCACCCAAGTAAACATACAGAATAACAAATAAGGCTATAGCACATAGCGGAGTAAAAAATAACATTGCACCAAAAGCAGAATATCCCTCCCTTCTACTTTTTAACTCTAATTTTTTCTGATCATAAAGCTGTTGAAATCCTTTATTTAAAAGAACGAAATCATAAGTGGTTTTATAATCATCTAACTTCTTCTCTAATTCTTTAACCTCATTCACTTTAACTTCATATGCAGAGTTCCAACCGGAGATTAAATCAGATGCTTTTTCTGACTCTCTAATTAAATCCCTATAGTTACTAAAATCTTTTTCTTCTAAAAATTTTCTAATTTCGTTCAGTTTAGAACTGCTATAAATTTCGCCACAAATAACAAAAGGTAATTCATCCACGAAATCATAATGCGTTTTGAAATCCAAATATCTTAGATTCTTTTCAGTATAAATGAAGTCATAAAAACCTCTTACAATAGGACTTTCCTGTTCATTTTCTTTAATTCCATGTCTGAACTCCCATTCTTTTAAATAAACAAATAAAGTTATTGCACCATTTTTCAAAAAGCTTAAATCATCATCAGTTATCTGATTATTAAGTTGACCTAAATCAAATAAATTCCATTTTCTAGTTTCAATTAAATTTTCATTCAAGTAATACAAATTCGCTTCAGCAAATAAACTCTTTAAACTTCTAACTCTATTCGCCCATTTTTTTATCTCTTCATCCTGTACCCCTAGATTATTATGAGCAACTTCAAATAATCGATAGAGAGATGATTTAGATTCCTCAGAAATAAAAGAAAAACCCATCATAATCCTTTGTATTTTTTAAATTTATAATTTAATTATATACTTAAACAGGAGCCCCTATATAGGGGCTTCAATAATTTTCAAAACAAGAAATACCGCTGCGCCATTGGTAAGACTTCCGCAGGCTCACAGGTCAAATGCACCCCATCCGCACGTACTTCATAAATCTCAGGATCGACTTCCATGACGGGACAGTAAGTATTCAGCTTCATATCCGCCTTAGAAATATTACGGGTATTTTTTACAGGCGAAATCAGCTTTTTCAAACCAAGCTTTTCAGCCACACCATTGTCGATTCCTGCTTGCGATAAAAAGGTAATACAGGTCTGATGTACCCCACGCGCATTTGCGCCAAACATCGGACGATAATGCACAGGCTGAGGCGTTGGAATCGAGGCATTAATATCCCCCATCGGTGCCGCAGCAATCATGCCACCTTTAATAATCATCGATGGTTTTACCCCAAAAAAAGCAGGCTTCCAGAGCACCAAATCCGCCAATTTGCCTTCTTCAACTGAGCCAATCTCATGACTTAAACCATGTGTGATTGCAGGGTTAATCGTATATTTGGCGATATAAC
>JAGHSJ010000409.1 GCA_018065935.1 Candidatus Kurthia equi | reverse complement strand
TACTCTATATAAAGAGGCTGAATCTCAATTTTTGAGTGTATTGAAAGAACATCTCGATAAAAATTATGAGAAATGGAAAAAAGATTCTAAACAAGCTGAGGGATAGGAGGTTTTGGTTTTTACTTATTGGGCGGGACCAACAGCATTAATTCGTATCTTAGATGCACATCCTAGTCGTATTTAAAAAAATGCATTAAAAATGCGAACTTAGCTCCTATTTTTTGTGTTGTTGTTGTTATTCGTATAAGAGATTTTATGTTAAAAAAGCCAGTAATTAATACTGGCTTTTTTTTAATTTACGGAATTTTCTAAAATAGTTCGAAAGATCCCACTCACTCCGCCAAAAGCTACAGATCGCTTCTGAAGTGCAGCGTAAAGATTTTCATCTATTTTTAAACTAACACGTTTCTCTTTAGAAATTCTTTTTTCTGGATGAGGTGTTAAAGAAATTTCATGTTTAACAAATCTAGTAGCTTGTTCCTTTAAATACTTACTAATTCCCCCTTTAGGTGTAAGTATTTCCTTTGCTTGAGTATGTAGCTTTTCATCGACTCTAAAGCTAATTTGAGTTGAATTAGTCATGTATGCTGTAACCGAATTAATATCTTCTACGATTATAATCTGGTATTACGAAGGTTGTGTCCTCTCTTAATGGTAAGAAGGCTCTCGTTTGTTCATTTATTGTGGAACATTTTTTTAAAATCTCTAATGGATCTTCGGGTAGATCCCCACAACCACAGATTAAATTACTTTTTAATATATCTACAGGAACATTTGCAGCTAAATATATCAACTCATTTTTCTTTAATAACTCAATAGGCATCAATAAAGATGGCATATTTGATCTATCTTTATCTGGTGGAATATATGTATCAATCGTAATTTGGGGGTTAGTTATAGAGTTGGTGACTGTTGCTGAAAATATTTTGATTGGATTACAAAGATAAAATTGATAACTATTAGGCCAAAAATTCTTTGGAGCAGGAGTTTTATTAGCATTGTTGGCTTTATGGGTTCCATAAATATTTTCATAATAATTTTTCATAAGTTGTTTGAATTTGGAACATCTAGGAGAGTTATTCCATATTTCAAAAATTTGAAAACGAATATCATCGAATATACCTTGAGAAAAATAAGGATAGTCTGCTAATACTAATACTATTCGGTCTACATCTTCTGTTAGTACTTTTAAATCGTTTTCAGAACGTATAGTAAACAGCCACTTAGAGTCATTTTTTCTATCTATTTTTAAGCTACCACATACACTACAAGAGTTTTCTATTCTTAATACTTTGTTTTTACATATTAAACATTCATCTACTTGATCAACTCTAGAACATGATTTTATTTCAGATCCATCGATTAGATCATTACCTCTGGCTCCTGTTCTTTCGCCAGGCATACCTGTAATTAAAGAAACCAAATGCTGACCAGGATAGCCAACTTTCATATTTGGTGTTTGTTGGGTAATCCTAGACCACTCTACGGCTTTTTTTCGTGGTTCAATAAATAAGTTTGAAAGAAGTTGGGGAACAAGTTCAATTCCATTTGGAATGTGTATTAAGCGAGTATTGGGTTGCATATTGAATTCTAAAAATAAAAAAAAGAATATCAATATCTTAGTAGAATAATTTTGGTACATATTTTTAAGAT
>JAGHSJ010000272.1 GCA_018065935.1 Candidatus Kurthia equi | reverse complement strand
CCTTATAAACTAAGTCCATCATCGGGTTCTTTTTCCTCTTCTTCCAACGCCTTTTTTTGAGCTATCTCTCGTAGACGTTGTTCTTCTTGCTGCTGACGTCTTACCTGCTCTTCTCGTTGCTGTTTTGTCAGCGAAGGACGTGTTGGTGTGGGTTCAGCGACATCTGTACTCTTATCAACTGATTTAGAATAATCAATTTCTCGATATGAAGCCTTACGAGTACGTTGTTCTGTTGGTGTAGATTCTTCAATCGGTTTCGCACCTTTATCTGGTATGTCAATTGGTTCAATAGTGATGGGTTCAGATTCAACTGGCTTGTAAGTTGAGAAGCTTCTTGATCTTTCATCAGCTACTTTTTGAATTTCTGGAGCTATTTCGTTTTGTTGTGTTTTAGATGATTTAGTTTGTTGTTCCTGTTGAATAGTTTGCTGTAGTGTTTTATTGTTCAATGTTGTTTCCACATTTTCATCAGCAGATGGGTCTTTAATTGGCTTTGTTGGTTCAGGTAATTCAACAATTGGCTTTGATGGCTCAATTTGCGCTCTTAATTTTAAAAAATATTGTATGATAGGCTGATTTTCATCAGATTGTAGATCCATCCTAAGATTGTATTCGTCAAGACTTTCTTGCTGTGCTGTGAATTGTCTATATATTAAATTGATTGAATCAGCATCGTTCAGAGATGACATGTTAGTAACATCTTTAGAAAATCTTTTTTGGCGCATTGCTCGTTCTCTAGCTAATTTATTTTTTGTAATTTTATATTGTTGAACAACTGGATGTTGTTCAAGTTGTTCAAGTACTACTTTTAATTGACGCAGACGTTCTACTTCTCGGCTTTGTTCAAGCGCTGTACAAATAACTTCTTTGCTGTAATCAGCACCTAACTTCTTTGACCTTACCTTTCTTCGCCGTTTAGAGCCGTTTAGAGCGCTTTTTTCTTCTGGCAGTATTATTTCATAAGTAATTGTGTTTTCGCGTTCAGAAACGCCAATATGATGTTCTGACAGCATCTTCTGTTTAAATTCCGCAAAGTTTTTTAGTGGTTTGCGCTTTAAATTATCAATGGCTGCTCGTATTGTTTCTTTCCAGCCTTCACGATTGTCTTTAAGAATCCAATTTTCAGCACCTTTTGAGTGCCTTGAATTTCGATTTTCTTTTGGTATGGTCTGCATACCTAGCTTTTTTAATAAACCATCACTGATTTTTGAAATATGAAACCATGTGCGAGTAACATCACGCAAAGAACGTCCATCAATAGCCGAAATAGCATTCACTAAGATGTGATTATGAAGTTTATGCCCTTCGCCATCACCATGTGTGACTACAAGAACTTGTCTATCTTTATAAAGCTGTTTAGCAAGTTCTAGCCCTATGGCATTTGCCTTTTTTATATCTTCTTCTTTTCGATAATCTAACTCGTCAGCACTAAAGGACTGAATGACATGATACATTTGTATTCTTTCGTTTGCTTTCACATCAAAACTATCCCAAACTGCTGAAATTTGTTCTTTTGCAAAATCGGCATCCACATTATAGCCACTCGCTTTTAACACGCGATCCACATCATTTTGCTTTTCCTTTTTTTCTTTAAGTACATAATCAATTGCTTTTTTTCCATTGCGAATTGTATTTACACGAATGATTGCCACAAGTCATTCACTTCCTCTCGAATCTCCTCATGGTTATCTGTAAATATTTCTAATTCTTCTAGAATGTCATCTAAAACTTCTGCGTTAAATGTTCCTTGATGATTCGTGTTTAGCTTCTTCGCAATTTGATTAATGTTTGTTCCAGTACCGATAATTTGAGTAGTTAAATTATTCATAGCGTTAATTAAATCTTGCAGTGCTTCAATCAATTTTGTTCTTTCATCAAGCGACATATACTTATTTTTTCTATCTGACATTTTTTTTAATTCGCTAAAAAGTGCTAGTCGTAACACTTCACTTTTGTTCATTTGTAAATCTTCTGCAATGCTTGATACCTCTTTAAATGTTTCGTCATCTAAGCGAATTGTAATTCTATTATCTTTCCCCATATCGAAATTTATCTCCCTTTCATTTCGCTCAAAAGTATTTGAGCTACATTCACGATTTTGACGTCGCCCTGTTTAATTAGCTATTGTCAAAATCGTCCTTACGCAAGCAGGCGCATTGTCTGACGACATGCGCGCTTGTTGGGGGTATCTGCGATCCCCCAATCCCCCTATGCAAAAACTCCCCTGCCCCTCGTATATAAGGGTTTCCACATCTTTCTTTATCAGAAAATGTGGAGGGCAGGGGAGTTCTGAAATGCCAAATCTATCTCACATTACTTTGTTGATTTTGCGTAGGAGCATATTGTTGATTTGTCATTTGTGGACGAGCTTGATTTTGCGTAGGAGCATTTTGCTGATTCGGCATTTGCGGACGAGCTTGATTTTGTGTAGGAACATTTTGTTGATTAGTTGCTTGCGGGTGAGGTTGACTTTGACTTTGAGTAGGCGCAGCTACTGGTTTGCTTTTTGCTTCTTCTTTATGTTTAGGTTTTGCTTTTTTCTTATCTTGTACAGGTTTCACATTTTCAGAGAACCAGTCTTTGAACTCATTTAATGTGCCGATTTCAGGCATGTTTTTTAAGAAGTATTTACCGATTTGTGCGCCTAGTTTTTCTTCTAAAGCCTTTTCTTCTTCTTTCATTTTTTTAATGCGTTCACGCATTGAAATTAAACTATTATTTTTTTTAGTAACCATTAAAAATCAACCTTTCATTAGTAAAAATTTGTTCTTTTTATTACTATTTAATTATATCTAAAGGACTGTTGATGAGCAAAATAAAAAAGGTTCATAAGTACCTCTTAAAAGACTTTTTTAACAAAAAATCAGGAAAAAATGTGCTAAATTCAGAGAAAAAGGATATAATAAATTTAATAAAATACACCAAGACATGAAAAACGTGAAAAAAATTCCCATTCAACGCAAAGACGGAGCTTTTGCGGAATGGGAACAGTCGAGATTGTGCATACATATGTAATTCGTTATTATTGGCATCAATGCTAGAAAAAATTGTATAATATTTTTAAAAATAATTACGAAATAAAAAAAGCTATCTACGACGGATATATGAAGGACGGGAATCCTGCATATATCACTAACGACCGTATTCGAGGTACGGTGTCAGCTTGTCATACATAGATAGCTAGTTAAGCTATTAAACGAGTATTTGTCCTACTCGCTTGCCATTTTCAATTTTACAAAGAAAATTGAAAGCTTGCAACAGTTATTAACTAGCTATTCCTGTTTTACGACACGTTGCACCTACTAAAGTATGGAACGACGTGCTTTTTTTGTGTCTACAAGAGGAGAATGGAAAATGACAGCTTTAGCTTATAATACTTACTCGGAAGATAAATTTCTCGAAAGTTTTTTAGACGGTTTTATCAGTATCTCTAAAAATAGAGGCATGGTTGCTACACTGGACTTATCGAAAATTGTATACGGTCATCCGAAACAGTTTTTTTGGAGCCTCGATAGAATCAGTAAGCTAATTGAAATTATGGAACGTCAGCAAAATGGTAAAAAGCCTTATGAAAACGTCTTTATATCGTTAAATGGCTATGGAATTGTTAATGGCAAAATTCAACGTAAAGCTAGTCATCTAGCTCAAATTCGTAATATTGGCATTGATTTAGATTGTTATAAGTTAGGGATTACCGTAGAAGAATGTAAAACAAAATTACAAGATCTGATTGAGAGAAGTAAATTCCCTAATCCTAATTTTGTAGTGAATAGTGGAAACGGTGTACAACTGATTTATTCGATTGCTGGAGGTGCTGCACCTACAGCAGAAATGAAGTGGTTCGTTATGTATGTAACAAGGAAATTAACAGCTCAATTAGTTAAGTTAGGTGCAGACTTTCAATCATGCACGTTAGAGCGTGTTTTCCGCTTACCAGGTACGTTGAATAAAAAGATTGGATATCCTACAAATCTTGTGACGTATGAAAAATGGAATGCTAGAGAATGGCCTCTTAATGAATTAGCCGATTATGTAACACCTTATACAGCTACTAAATCCGCTAAGAAAAAATCTAATTCTAAATTAGGTGTTGTCACTACGATGGTCGGTTACAAAAAAGGTACGCGTACATTGTTACAAATGAACATGGCAAGGGCTAATGACCTTCTAAATCTCGTTCATTTGCGTTCTGGCCATATCGAAAATCGTAATATACTTTGTTATGATTACGCATTTAGCTTACGTTTAGGAAGCAATTTAACGCGTTCAGAGATTCAGACAGCTGTTGCACAAATGGACGCTGCTTTTACATC
>JAGHSJ010000331.1 GCA_018065935.1 Candidatus Kurthia equi | reverse complement strand
GTATTATCTACTCTTTTTATTTTTACTTACAAATATAATAAAAAGCTGTTGCTTATCTACTCCGAATTTTTGGAATTTCATCAAATCAGAGGATTAAGCAACAGCTTATTTTACTATAATTTTATGTTGTGAATTTAAAGACCGATTTAATTTTTTGGATAAGTCCACCAGAACTATAGGTTAATACACTTCGTTTATAGAAGGTTAGGCTTAGCGCAAATAAGGCAACTACAGTTAATACGAGGAATGCTAACGATAGCCAAATACTAAAGTTTGTCACATCCGTCGCACCCATGCGTAAGGTCATAACCATTCCCGATGTGAAAGGAATATACGAGAATACTTTGACAAGCATAGAATCAGGATTTGAGATTCCACTAATTAGCACATAAAAACCAATTAATGAAATGAATACGCCGGGCATCATCACTTGTGAAGCTTCCTCTACTTTGGAAACAAGTGAACCAGCAAGTGCGCCAATAATTAAAAATAGCAAAATAGATAGGACGAAAAAGACGACTACAAATATAAAATAACTTGCAGATAATTGATTAATCGTATTTGAGATACCTTCTAGTACACTAGCTTCTGCCGTGAATTTTGTAATTAGTAAGCCACCTACAACCAATACGATAATTTGCGTCATGCCTGTCAAAAATACTCCAATCAACTTAGAAAATAAATGTGTAGAAGGTTTGACACTCGCCATTAATACTTCTAATACACGCGAGCCTTTTTCAGAGGCGATATCTGTTGTAATCATAGATAAATAACTTGTGACAAATAAATAAATCAAGAAACCAATAATATAAGCTACAAATATACCTGCACTTTTCTCCTCAGCTGACTTCGCTGAAACCTCTTCTAAATCTACTTGAGTAACAACTGTTTGAAGTTCAATAATTTCTTTTGCTTGTGCGGTAGTCAAATCTAATTTCTGCACACTATAGATTTTACCAGCATTTTCAGCAAGTACGTTTATCGCTGATTGTACTTCTAAATCGAGTGAACTAGCCGTAGCTAATTGTACCGCTAACTGCCCTTTATCGTCTTTTAAATAGAGGGCTGCATCATATTTTTCCTTTTTCACTTGCTTGTTTATTTCTTGTTCCGTACCTTCGGCAGCTATAAAATGCAAGTTATCCGTTGTAGGGAATTGTTTTTCTAATTTTGTATTGGTTTCATCCACTAACGCAATTTTCACTTCATCATTATTACTAAATATAGTGGATTTAATCGTAGACCAGTTTAAAGCCACTACAATAACGGCTAAATAAAGCGCTGTGAGTAAAATAAATGATTTAGAAGTTACTTTTTGAATATAAAGTTGTTTGACTAAAAGTGCGAGCTTATTCAACTGGCTCACCTACCTTCAATTTAAAAATCTCATCTAAAGTTAAAAAATCCAAGCTAAATTTATCCATATAGCGCCCTTCACTAATCGCATGATAAATCGCCTCTCCATAATGCTCGTTCTCTAAAAAGAGAGTGAAGCCATCCTTTGTTTGTACTACGCGTTGAACACCTTCAAGCCCATTTAGTTGCTCAAGGGTTTTGTCCGTACGCACACTTAGTTTGATTTTGCCATACGCTTCCTTTAGTTGCTGAAGCCCACCAGAGAATAAAGATTTTCCTCTTTTCAAAATACATAAGTGATCACATAACTCTTCTACATTGTCCATTTGATGACTTGAAAAAAGAATGGTTGTTCCTTGTTCCTTCATATACAAAATGGCATCCATTAAATGCTGACGATTAACTGGATCTAATCCACTGAATGGCTCATCCAATATTAAAAATTCAGGTCTGTGAATAAAGCTAGCGATTAACTGAACCTTTTGCTGATTGCCCTTTGATAATGTTTCAGCTTTATCATTTTTCTTTTCCATCAATTCAAAGCGATCCATCCAATAATCAATATCTGGTTTCAATTCTTTCTTAGATCTTCCTCGGAGCGTTCCGAAAAAGTAGAGCTGCTCCTCTATTTTCATCTGAGGAAAGATACCACGTTCTTCAGGTAGATACCCGAGTAAATCTCGATTTAATTTATGTACCGACTGCCCATTCCAAAGAATATCTCCTTCAGTTGTTTCTTGGAGATTTAAAATCATACGAAATGTTGTTGTTTTTCCTGCACCATTCTGCCCAATTAAGCCAAAGATTTCTCCTTTATCAATGGTAAAATCCAATGCATTTACTGCAATAAAATCTTTATACTTTTTCGTAACATTTTTTATTTCTAAAGACATATATCCCTCTCCTTTTTTCTTGTCTATTTATATTACCCCACTACTTTTAATTATAACGTCTTCATATC
>JAGHSJ010000413.1 GCA_018065935.1 Candidatus Kurthia equi | reverse complement strand
CAGTAAATAAAATTTTAATATTATTGTAACAAAATAGATGCTAATGGTATTAACCTTATGAAAAGTGAGCAAGGGAGGGCACGATGAACAAGCTTGAAGCGCAGTATGAAAAATTACATCCAAAGATTTATGCACTTTTTTACGCGAAAACAGGAAATCGTGAATTGGCTCAAGATTTATGCCATGACACATTTTATGAGGCATGTAAAAATATTGCTTCGTTTAATGGTCACTCGACTTTATCAACCTGGATTTTCGCTATTGCCAATAATTTATTGAAGAAGTATTATCGCAAAAATAAATATCAGCAAAGTTTAATTGAAAAACTCTCAACCATTCCTGAAGCAGAAATGCACTCAATTGAAGAACTGGCAGAAATTCATGAAGATATGAGGATGCTGTTATTTTATATTTCAAAATTAGATGATTTTTCAAAGGAACTCGTATTATTACGAATTTATGGGGAGTTGAGTTTCCAAGAAATCGCTGAGTTGATTGCAAAGTCAGAAAATTACACACGAGTTACTTTTCACCGCTTGAAACTAAAAATCCAAAAAGAAATGGAGCCCTATATATGAAAAAAGAGTGTGCAATCATTCAAGAAATATTACCCCTATATGAAGAAGATTTATTACAACAAGAAACAAAGCAATTTGTCAATCAGCATCTACAAACCTGCGAAGTATGTCGTGATATCGCAAAACAATCGGAAGTAGCACTTATTCCAGCAAACGTAAAAACAGATCAATCTTCCAAAAAAATGATACGTAACATCACTTTACGTTTAACAACTATTCAAGTCATTTTTGTGGCAATTGCTTTTCTCTTAGCCATGACAACATCCGTTATGAATGGAAGTAAAGGCTATATTCTTAGCTATACATTATTAGGCGCAGTTACCTTTCTATTTTACCGTTCAGGCTTAGTCGCATTATTAATCGCTGCGATTCCTACAATTTTATGGAGTTGCCTTTTATATATGACGGACCTTATTCGAAACTATTATGCGGACAGCTTTTTAGAAAGTTTAGGAATGGTCGCTATTGTTGTCGTGACACAACTATTCTTTACAGGAATGGGTATCGTTATCGGGTTTTGTATTCGAAAAGTTATGGAGGAGAAATGAATATGAAAAAGAAACTATTATATGGTCTTATAGCTACCATATTGGCTGCAACTGTACTCGTAATTTATTTTGAGGCCAATGGAAATCCAGCCGAAAAGAAAAGAGCAAAAACGAGCCTAGAAACGTATTTACAAAAAACATATCCAGAAATGGATTATAAAATAAACTGGGGAGGGAAATATAGTAGCGTAGATGATAGCTACAATTTTGAAGTAGTCACAAAGAATGAATATGATGTTGAATCAATCTATCCTTTTGATGTATATAGATATGAGCCTCATGAAGTTTTCAATGATACCATTCATAAATCTCGTATTGATAAAGAGGCGTCAAAAGAATTAAATAAACAGGCTCAAATCTATATTAAGCAGCTTATTGAGAAAGAATTGCCTCTTGTTGGAGAAGTGGGTACAGATATTGAAGTGTATTCGAATAGTCAGCAAAAATGGACACCTCAGTTTAAGGCAGTTAAACCGATGGAGATTATGCTAGAAGTAAAGGATGAAAATTTTACAAAAGAGGAAAAATTAAAACAGGTTCAGTTTATCCAAGAGAAATTTGATGAAAAAGGAATCGACTACGCAGTAACAGCAGTAGGATATAGCAAGAGTATAAAAGGAGAAGAAGACATTAACTATGTTGAATTTACACCACATCAAGAAATCACAATTGAACAAATCAGATAATTCATCGTCAGAAACGAAGCAGACTTACACGCAATCATACGAGGTGCTTGTTTAAAATTCACAATAAGAGAACGGAGAAAACGCTTCTTTCCATCTTTTATTTCGAAATAAAAGGCAAAAATCGCCCACAAAACCGGCGATTTTTGCCTTTCTTATTTTTAGTAAATTAACTGTTTTTATTAGATAAGCTATAGTTTCTTTTTTTTGTATGTGTTCAAATTTCTAATTTAGCAAGTTGATATTTCTTTGTGGAAAGGCATTTTTGTAAATCTAATAAAAAGGTTTCTGCCTCGTAAATTTGTATAAATATACTTGTCTTTTTGAAATTGTCTTCCAAAGGAACCATGAATTTTTGTTCTAAAATACATTGTGGGTCAAATTGATCTGTATGAATTGTAATAATATGTGGCACAGCGCTAACTAATAGTGCTTGTTGTTTAGAATATCCGCTAGCAAGTAAGCGATTTAGTGCTAATCGGTCGATTAACGTAAAGATAATGGTATGGTTATTGGATTGTATATATGAGGAAGCTTGATTTTTTTCAGTTAATAAATCTTGCATCAAAAAATTTTGTACTTGTTGAAAAATGACTTGGGCAGTTTGTTGAGCCATAGAAAACACTCCTATTATTTAAGATAAATTCTTTTCATATCATATCAGTGAAAATAAAGTATTTTGTCTGTTTCACAAAAAAATTGTCGCTTTAACAAATGAATAAACACTCACAATACTTTATGAATTGTACAAATTGAAATTTGAAAATGCAAGTGGGATAAGGAATGAAGGAATACCTTGATCCTAATAAAACAAAAAGGGAATCGTTTTGTAGACGATTCCCTTTTTGAAAGGATTATTGTTTTTTGCGATTTGCTTTATGGGATAAAGAGAACACACTTGGAACAAATATAGGCATGAATAATAAAGTTAGGAATAATAAGCCTATAATAACCGCTATGGCAATTTGGATTAGTGAATTAATTCCAGAAGGCATGAGTGCGGCAAATGTTCCACCGAGAATAATTGCGGCGGATAAAATAACGCCACCCATTTTTTTACATGCCTCAACAATCATTTCTAAATGATTATTTTGACCTTCTTTAAAGCGCATTAGTAGGAAGATGGAATAATCGACACCAAGTGTAATCAGCATTATAAAGGTGAAGAATGGAACATTCCAGCTCATTTTTTCTTCGCCTAGGAAGGTTGAGGTTATCCATTCAGTCAATCCAAGACTTGCAAAACATGCAGCCACAAGTGCAACAATGATTGTAATTGTTTGAGCAAGTGAACGGGTGATGAAGAGTAGCATGATGGAAATACCGATAATAATGATTATTATGCTACGTTTAAAATCATTATTCGACATTTGCTGTAAATCTACATTTTCCATCGTCTTTCCACTAAGATAGGCTTGAGCTTGGTGTAAACTAGAGCCATCTATGAATGCATGTACGACATCTTTTGTCTCCTTCGCAATTTCCATTGCTTCTGCTGAGTACGGATTCGCATCAAATACAATTGTTAACGTTGTCGTTTTACGATCGTCCTCCATATACGCATCGAGGCTCTTTTTAAAGTCCGCACTTTTAAGGACTTCATCAGGAATATTTAAAGTCTGTTGTTGATTAGATGCTGTTTTTGCAAGATAATCTTGAGAACTTTTTAATCCGGCTTCAATTTTACGTAAACCGATATCAATTTGCGTTAAGCCTTTTGCTTGTGCTGTTGCTTGCGCTTGCATTTGTTGCGCAATTTGAGTTGGTAATACAGCTAGAAGTTGTTGTTGTGACTCCGTACTTTCCTGACTAGCTTGCTGTAAGGATGAATTGATTGAGCTAACACCTGTCTCCATTTCACCTAGGCTCGTATTTAAAGCGGATAATTGACTGTCCAAATACAAGGCATCTATTTTTTTACCTTCAGGTCGTGTAGCACTATACACATGATCAATGCCATCAATTTCCTGTAAACGAGTTGTTAAAGACTCAATTTCCTGTAGCGCTTGTGTAGAGGATAAGTCTTCCGAATGTTTTATGACAACAGTGGAAGGGGCACTCATACCTTCTGGGAAATGTTCTGAAATCAGTGTAATCGCTTGTTTCGACTCATATTTATCATCAATTTCAGTTAAATCATTGAAATTTAAATTACCTGAGTACATCCAAATCGAAGGAATGACGATAATCGCTACGATGACTAGATTTAATACTGGGCGTGCAAAGGCATTTTTAGCTAAGAATGACCAAAGTTTATTATCCGTATGCCCATTGATTTTCTTAACTGGCCAAAAGAGTTTTTCACCTAAGAGAGCCATGAAAAATGGATTCAGCGTGAATAATACAAGTAACATGACAAATACGCCAATGGCGACACCGCCAGTTGATTGATAAAAGTTGAATTCAGCAAAAAATAGAGCACTTAAACCTAATAAAACAGCTAAGCCACTATATAGTATGGTTTTACCTGCTGCTTTGTACGTATTTTTAATAGCATGTAGAATATGCCCTTTAGCTGCCAACTCTTCACGAAAACGCGTGAATAATAATATATTATAATCTGTACCAATCCCAAATAATATGACGACTAAAAAGACCTGAGTAAATGTAGAGAATGGGAAGTTAAAATGCTCTACTAATTGTGCAATAGTGCTCAGCGACACGATATAGGACACACCAACTGATACTAAAGAAACAATTGGAATAACTGGCGAACGGAAAATGAGCATAAGTATGAGAACTATGAAGATAATGGCTACTAGTTCTGTTTTTTGAACACCTTCTTGAGACATCTGTGTAAAGTCATCCTTTATTACATCAGCCCCAGTAATATAGGTTTTCGCAGAAACCGTATTTAATTCCTTCTCAAACTCATCTGCCACATCGGTCGAACTTTCTAAACCTTGTTTCGTCGAAATTTTATTTAAAATCGTCGTTTGGTCCTCACTAACCAACTGCTTTTTTGCTTGTTCACTTTCGTTGTAGTAGAACGTATCTGTTATATTATATTTTTCAGCATGATCTTTGAAATAGTGCAATGCAGTATCTAATTCTTTTTTTTCTTTTGTGGTCAGCCCGTCTTTATTATGCGTAACGATGATAAATTCATAAATATCCTCGCCATCATTATTCATATCGTTTAGGATGACATTTGCCTTTTCACTTTCAAAACTGTCAGGCAAAGTGATTTGTCCTTTTTCCTGAACCAATTTGTTTAATTCTGGCATGGTAAAGACAGCGATAATCACCAACATTACCCAAAAAAGCATAGCAAAACTTCGTTTATTTAATAGAAAGTTTTTCATTTCTGTACTCCTTTCGTATCTATTCTATTTTGTATAATTGTCAGCAGTTTCATAAATGTTTTAAGTTCATCCTCGTCGCTGAAATCGGCAAATAAATCTTGAAAAATTTGGCGAGATTTAGCTTTGTTTTTTTCAATAACTTCAGTTCCTTTCGCTGTTAATTGAATGGTTCGAAAGCGTTTATCAGTGGAGGCAGAATCGCCTTGTGAAATATAGTCTCCTTGAATCAATTTTTGTAAATGATTCGAAAGGGTGCTCTTTTTTACACCTTGAAATCTAGCTAAATCCCCAGGAGATACCTGTCCTTTCATATAGATAAAAGACAATAAATCTCGCTGTTCCTTCGTAAGTTCTTGAAAAAGCGTTTGCGTATCAGCGTTCATTTCTTTCATTAAGTGCTCTGTAGATGTTATTACGACACGTTCAAACATCTCTATTGCTTTTAGAATAGTCATAGTAAGGCCCCTTATGAAAGTAGTTCACTCTAATGAACTACTTTAGAAAAAATTTTCTTTAAAAAGTATTATTTTTCCAATAGTTTAAATGACAGCAATATGTAGTGTCAAGGAATGGAAGCGTGCTAAATAATCAAGAAACGTCTAAAATAACGTTTATTACTCCTTTCTATCATGAAATGTTTCTAATAGGCATAAAGAACTGTTTTTATTCACTTGTGAAATTATGAGAATTTAAAGATAGTTTCCTTAGGGAAACTATTAGTGAAAATAAGGTAGATAAACCTTTCTATCATAGGATTTATATAACTTTTTTATAAAAGACAACTTTTTTCCTTAAAGAAACTTTGTTTCTCTTATAGAAAAACTGTTATTTTAGGAAAGAATTTTAGTATAGACTAATGGTATTTTTATTTGTTATTATACAAAAGCACTCTAAAAATACAGTTGTAAAATTATGGAGGTTTTCTTTTGGAACATCGTCAATCATTAGTTGCAGCATGGGTTAGTGTGATTAGTAATTTGTTTTTGACAATTATTAAAATCGTAACTGGTGTTGTATTCAAAAGTCAGGTACTCCTAGCAGACGGCATACATAATGCCGCAGATGTTGTCGCATCAGTCGTCTCACTTGGTTCCATGAAAATATCAAATCAACCAGCTGATGAAGATCATCCGTATGGTCATGGTAAAGCAGAAGTGTTATCGTCTGCATTTGTTGCAATTATTTTACTTGGAGCAGCTATTTATATCGGGTATGAATCGATAAAAGCTCTTTTTGAACCTGCTTCAGAAGCTCATTGGATTGCTTTCTTTGCTGCCGTTATCTCAGTGATTTGGAAATCTACATTGTATGTCTATACAATGCGCGTGGCAAAAAAACAGCGTAGTAAAGGGTTAATGGCCACTGCATACGATCATTTAGCAGATGTTTATGCCTCTTTAGCAGCAGTATTGGGTATTGGTGTAGCATTACTAAATCAATATATTACCATTCCTTATGCGCAATATGGAGATCCAGTCGCAGGTATCGTTGTCGCTATCTTAATTTTAAAATTAGCAATCAATATGATGAAGGAATCAATTGATATTTTAATGGAAGCGAGTCTTCCGATGGAAAGAAACCATCAGTATTTAGAGACGATTCAATGTAATCCACATGTAAAACGCATTGATAGTGTACGAGCACGTAATCATGGGCATTATGTATTAGTTGATGTCCGAGTTGGTGTCCCAGCGGATTTAACGATTCAGCAAGGACATGATGTCTGCAGAGAAATCAAAAAAAGCATACGAGATATGGATGAGGAAGTAACAGAAGTGCTTGTGCATTTAAATCCTTGGTATCCATCAGAAAAAGAAGTAACTACTGTACATTAGTATAGTGGCTTACTTCTTTTTTTATTCGGTTTGACTTTCAAATTCATAGCGTTATGATGTATATATGAGTATGTGTTCATATATGTAAGGAAGGGTGAGAGAATGGAGCAAACAAAAAATAATCAAAGAGTTTTATTCATTTCATTTATAATCATTACATTGTATATGGTTGTCGAGGCAATTGGTGGTTATGTAACGAATAGTTTAGCCTTACTATCCGATGCAGGGCATATGGTAAGTGATTCAATTTCTTTAGCTATCGCATTAATCGCTTTTAAATTAGCAGAAAAAGTAGCCAATCATGGCAAAACATATGGTTATAAACGTTTTGAAATATTAGCAGCTGTTATTAACGGAGTGACATTAATTATTATTGCGCTTTATATATTTTATGAAGCGATTCAACGATTCCAAAATCCACCAGAGGTTGCGACAACCGGTATGCTACTTATCAGTAGCATCGGTTTAATCGTTAATATTGTCGTTGCTTACATTATGTTTAAAGGTTCAAATACCGAAGATAACTTAAATATGCGCGGAGCTTATATGCATGTCATTTCGGATATGCTCGGTTCAATTGGAGCGATTATCGCTGGTTTACTTATTTTATTCTTCGGTTGGGGTTGGGCGGATCCGGCTGCGAGTGTAATCGTAGCAGTTCTCGTATTACGCAGTGGCTTCAAAGTGACAATGGCATCCGTTCATATCTTAATGGAAGGCACGCCGAAAGATGTAGAGATTGATGAGTTAGTTGCGATTTTATCGAAGCAAAAAGAAGTACAGAGCGTGCATGATTTACATGTTTGGACGATTACTTCAGGTTTAAATGCATTATCTTGTCACCTTGTCGTACCAGATGAACTAACAATTCTCGAAAGTACAACTCTCTTAGCTGAACTAGAGCATCAGTTAGGTCATAAAGGAATACATCATGTGACGATTCAATTGGAAGCAGTATCTCAGAAGCATGGAAATGATTTGTTATGTAACATTAAAGCCGAAATAGATCCTCATGCAGGACATAATCATTAGGAAGAGGTAAAAAAATTGGAACATGTTTGTGAAAAAAACTTAGATGAAGAAACTTTATTTGTTGTGGCACAAACCTTTAAGGCATTGAGTGACCCTACACGTATCCGCATTTTAAATTATTTATGTGGCAAAGAAAAATCCGTCAATGAAATCGCTGATTCTTTGGATTTAAGTCAGTCAGCCGTTTCGCATCAGCTCCGATTTTTAAAAAATTTGCGACTGGTGAAATTTCGTAGAGAAGGAACGACTATGTACTATCGACATGATGATGAGCATGTGATTCATCTTTTGCATCAAGCGATTGATCACGCCCAGCACTAATCGAACGATGATATGATGGAAGTAGAAGCAGTAAGCGGGTAGTTCGATGGGTTGGAAGAAATATTTAAAATTAGCCATACCAGCTGCGATTATTTATATTGTTTTAATATTTACGTTGCCACAGGAAAAACAAGTGTATACATTCGGTGTTTTTTGGGTTCTTTATTATGGATGGAAATACAGCGATGAGAAGAATAACAATGATAAATCTAAATAAAATGATTCTTTAACTAACTGTCTTACCTCATTTATCGCAAAGGTGATAAATAGCATAAGACAGTTTTTTTATAAGCAGAATCAATAAGAATATGACAATAAATATAAAAAA
>JAGHSJ010000011.1 GCA_018065935.1 Candidatus Kurthia equi | reverse complement strand
AAAAGTAGAAACCGCTGCTTTACGGCTCCTACTTTTTATGATGACTATGAAACTAGACAAGGCTTTACGAATTATATTTAATTAATTATTAAATATTCATAGCAGGGCCGAAAAATTCATAATGAATACGGTCTCTGTCCATACCTAATTCTACTAGTGCATTAATAACTGTTTGCATAAAGCCAACAGGACCGCATAAATAAACTTCTCCTGAAAGATCTACTTGCTCTACTAAATATTCCTTAGTAATCAAGCCATTCGTATCAGATGCATATTGTACATAGTGCACATTTTCTTTAGGTAAAGAGATAGTAGATAACTCTGTTTCAAATGCATGTTCATTTAAATGTGTCGCACTATGAATCATTTTCACTGAAGCATTATTAGTTTTAGCTGCTTTTTCATACATACTAATGAATGGAGTAATACCTACGCCACCTGCAATAAATGTCACTGGTTTTTGTGTTTCTTCATATACAAATGAACCAGCTGGTACACTAATTGAAATTTCATCACCTTCTTGAAGTGAATCATGTAAATAGTTTGATGCTTTACCGATTGGCGTATTTTTATTATCACGTTTTACTGAGATACGGTAGCTTTCCCCATCATATGATTTAGAAAGACTATATTGACGGTTTGCGATATATTCTTCATTTGGATCTTCTACGTGAACCGTAATATATTGACCTGGTAAATATTCAGGCAATGCACTTCCATCGGCTGGTTTTAAATAGAAGGATGTAATTAAAGCATTTTCTGCAGCTCGTTTTACAACTTTAAATTTTTTAAAGCCTCGGAAACCACCGTTTCTATTTTCAGCCTCTGCATATAGCGCTTCTTCTTCTTGAATAAATACATCTGCAATGACGCCATAAGCTTGGCCCCATGCTTCAATAATTTCATCCGTTGCTGCATCACCTAAAACCTCTTTAATTGCACGTAGTAAAAATTCTCCTACGATTGGATAATGCTCAGGTAAAACACCTAAACTACGGTGTTTTTGAGCAATTTGTTTCACTACCGGAATAATTGTTTCTAATTTTTCAATGTGGACTGCAGCAGCATAAACTGTATTAGCTAATGCTGTTTGCTGTCTACCTTTTGCTTGGTTTGTTTGGTTAAATATATTTAATAATGAAGGATTGGCTTCGAATAAGTTTTTATAAAAAGTTTTAGTAATTGTTACACCATGCACTTCTAATACTGGTGCAGTTGATTTAATAATATCCATTGTTTGTTGAGTTAACATATAAGTCATTCCCTTCAGTTGTCTAACGCTTTTGTTTACATTCATAGAATAGTCCTTTTCATTCATTAAAGCAATATATTAAATACATCTTTAACAGAATAGACATATTTAAAATACATCTTTAAAATTTCAATAATTTTAGTTGACCGTGGTATAATAAAGTGAGTTGGAGGTGATTCAGGTGAGACTGACTTTGTATACAGATTATTCATTAAGAGTATTACTTTACTTAGGTGCAAAGGAACCTGAGGAACTATCTACTATTCAAGCAATTTCAAATGCTTATGGGATTTCAAAAAACCATTTAATGAAGGTAGCACATGAGCTTGGAAAAATGGGATATATTGAAACCGTCAGAGGTCGTGGGGGCGGTATTCGACTGGCAATGAAACCTGAGGAAATAAATATTGGACAGCTTGTAAGACAAACTGAAGAAGATTTTTATTTAGTGGAATGTTTTAATCCCGAATCAGTGGGATGTGTTATTTCACCTGTCTGTAGCTTAAAAGGCGCTTTAAACAAAGCACTTCATGCATATATTGCTGTTCTTGATGAATATGATTTAAGTTATTTCCTAAGATCCAAAGAAGAAATAGCTGCTTTACTATTTGATTGATTATTCAATCCCTAACATTCTTTACTAGAATGTTAGGGATTTTTATTATGCTAAATCTAACAACGAGTTGGGTGGAATGATTTGAAATTTCGAATCATTTCACCTTACTAATTGTCATTGAACAAAAAAAAGAGTAAAGTCATTAGACTTTACTCTTTCATTAATGATTTATTTAGCAATCGCTTTTTTAGCAAGATCTGCTAATTGAGTGAATGCTGCTGCATCATTTACAGCTAATTCAGCTAACATTTTACGGTTAACTTCGATTTCAGCAACTTTTAATCCGAACATTAAACGGCTGTAAGAAAGACCGTTGTTACGTGCTGCTGCATTGATACGTGTAATCCATAATTTACGGAAGTTACGTTTAGTTTGACGACGGTCACGGTATGCATATTGACCAGACTTCATTACTGCTTGGTTCGCTACTTTATAAAGTGTGTGTTTAGAACCGTAATAACCTTTTGCTAATTTTAAAACTCGTTTATGACGCTTGCGCGTTACTGTACCGCCTTTTACGCGTGGCATAGTTCATTACCTCCTGTTATTCGTCCTTTTTGGACCAATAATGTATGTTTTCGTATTATTTCATGTAAGCTAATAAAGATTTGATGCGTTTGTAATCACCAGAAGATACTAATGATTGTTTGTTTAATTTACGTTTTGCTTTTGTAGATTTGTTAGCAAATAAGTGAGAGCCGTATGCACGGTCACGTTTTAATTTACCAGTACCCGTTCTTTTGAAGCGTTTTGCAGCGCCACGGTGTGTTTTCATTTTTGGCATTTGGATTTCCTCCTATTACTCATTAACTTTTAATTAATTATTGCTTTTCGTTCTTAGGCGCTAAGACTAAGAACATGCTACGGCCTTCCATTTTCGCACGCTGTTCAACAGTTGCTACTTCTTTACAAGCTTCAGCAAAACGATCTAATACGCGTTGTCCGATCTCTTTGTGCGTAATTGCACGACCTTTAAAACGAATAGATGCTTTAACTTTGTCACCTTTTTCAAGGAACTTGATGCCGTTACGTAACTTCGTTTGGAAGTCATGTTCATCGATTGTTGGTGAAAGACGCACTTCTTTAAGTAAAATAATCTTTTGATTTTTACGAACTTCGCGGTCTTTCTTTTGTTGTTCGAATTTGAATTTACCATGATCCATAATACGAGCAACTGGTGGCTTGGCTTGTGGAGCCACAAGGACAAGATCCAAATTTGCACGTTCTGCAATTTCTAAAGCTTCGTTACGTGTTTTAACGCCTAATTGTTCACCGTTGTGATCAATTACTCGCAATTCACGTGCACGAATACCTTCGTTTACATACATGTCTTTGCTAATAACAATCCACCTCCATGTAGTATTGAAATACTTGTTTGGGCTATAGGAAGCCCTGTCGGCCAGAAATTTCGATGTCCACAAAAAAAGGCGGACATTGTCGAAATGTCCGCCCGCGTATATGTGTACATGCAAAACCGCATGTTCGATTCATTCATTAACCTGGCAATACCTATTAATAGGATCGCACTTTCAGGTGAGAAGCGGGCAGCCTCTACTTCAACCACAAACTTTGTATTTGTTAACCTCATTAATATTAACATCTACTAGTTATAAAGTCAACTATTTTTAAAAAAGTCTTTATGTTTTAATAAAAGAGTATTACTTTATATATTTAAAAGATACTTTAGCGTCTACTACGTGTTTGTTTATTGCCTTTTTTTCTTAATAGTACAATAATTGCCGCAATAATCGCTAATAGTACAACGCCACCAATTACCCACCATAACCAATTACTTGATTCCTCTTCGGTAACATCTACATCTTTCTCAGCGAATTTAGCTGATTGATCATCAGTAACAGTGAAGTCTTTCTTCCATTTCCATGTTTCTCCCATAGAAGTAGCTTCCATAGTTAATGTATAATCCCCTGCATCAATCGTTTTACCGTCTAACGGAATTGTATAATCAAAGTTTGAATTTGGTGCCATTTGCATTTCTTTTGCATTCTTTTTGAAAAGTTGTTCAGAATCACCTTTTTTTGTTACATTTGCTTTCACTTCTAATTGATTCATTAGCATTGGTTGCGTGTTTTGAATATTTGCTAATATAACTGTTCTCGCATTATACAAATCAGCTTTCACATCATTTAAAACTAACTCTGGTTTTACTTTGTCATCATTCGTTGATAACATCATTGCCAAATTATATGAGAATCTATTTTTTATCGATAATCCTTGTTCTTCTGATTTCTCGTCTTTATCTACTTCACTATCTTTTTGTTGGAATGATAAACCACCCAAAATTATACCTGGAATATCTTCATTTGGCATTTTAATTTTAACTGGTACTTTCTGTTCAGAATTAGGTTTTACAACAACCTTCTTCTCAACTGTTACGATATCAGCCAATGAATATTTCAATGTACTATCTCTTTCAATTTTATTGGTGTCATACTGCGTTGTACCATTCATATTGGTTTTAGCTTCATTTGCACCAATATTAACTGTTACTTTCTTTTTAGTCGAATTTTTCAAAAGTACATAGACCGTTTGTTCTTGTCCAGGCTTCATTCGCAAATCAAAATAGGTCTGCTTTTTATCACGTTGATTATCTGGCAATACCGACTCTACAGAGAAATTTAATTCAGCTGCGGATGCTATCTGTGCTTTTCCTGGTATGAATAAAGATACCACTAAACCCATGCCTATCATTATTGCAAACATTTTTTTCATCAAATTCAACTTGTATCACTCCAATTTCATTTTGATATAATGAACTATTTTACTTATACCCTTTTCGAAAAATAATATGTGCTTCGAGCCTATATTTTCTATTAAAATCATTTATTTTATTTCTTAAAAATCTAGATTAGAGAAAAACTCCAATCTAGATTTATGTACAATATAGGTTTTATAAAAATCCAGGTACATTTTCTAATTTCCATATTAAATTGCATTTGTATTCATCTACATCTACTTGAGAGGAACCAGGAATTTCTAACATCACTCCTGAATTCACTAGAATTGAATTTTTCTCTTCTAGATTTCCTAAAGTGATTGTCCACAATCCTTCTCCTTTCCCTTGTTCTGCCGCCACTAGAGATTCTGAGGAACCTGCACCTGTCAATTTGACATTTCTACCTGTAGGCTTTTTAGATGAGCCGTTAGATAAAATTACTCCTTCATTTGCAAAAATACGTAGTTCTGCACCTTTAATTTCTGAATTATACGATTGTGCTGAACTTGCTAAAAATGCGGTTTTTTGTTCCACTGTTAATCGCCAACCTGCAGATGTTCCCCTTTTATCAGTGATTTGAACATAATTTGCTGTTGGTTTTTCTCCAGAGTTATACTTTTGTGGCAATGCATAATATGTTTGATTTTTTGTAGAAATATACTGGTTACCAAATTGGAAGTCAGAAATATAATCAATCGATAGTGGTCCAGTTGTTCCTGGTTTACTATCGCCACCAGTATCCGGAATTACTGGTTTTTCTGGATTTGGCTGTAAAGGATAGACTGGATGTTCACGCTCAGTTGAAGCTTCCAATGTTATCGTTCCATTTGTTTGAGATGTTTTTGATTTCGCTTGCACATCTGATGCGTCAATTGGAATGAGTAAGCTAATCAAAATGATAGAAGAAGTTAATCCCGTTACACTTTGCAAATTTTCTCTCCCCTTTTACATATTCTACATTTAGAATACGTTGAAATTTTTCATTCAAGTTTTCAAATAAAACCATCGAGAAGGTATTTTTTGACTTTTAATAAAAAAATAAAATTGCTACGACAGATTAATTCTTTCTATTTTTAAATTTCGAAACAAAAGGCAAAAATCGCGTCAATTCGCAACCTTCACCTTTCTTATTCCTAGTAATTTGAATATATTCTAGACTTATATGCTAGTGCATTTCTACTATATTACTATTCAAATCCTGGAACATTTTCTATTTTCCATACAAGCTCTGTTGTATACTTATCTGCATCCGTTTGAGAAGATCCGGGAATCATTAATGAAGCCCCTGTATTTACCACAGTTTCATCAGTTGTTTCAAGTTCACCAAATGTTGACGTCCATAGACCAGCTCCTGCCCCTGCTTCAGCTGAAAGAATCGCTTGTGATGATCCAGCACCATCTAAAGTAATATTACGGGCTGATGGCTTAGGTGAATTACTATTTGAGGTAATTTCACCGTCTGCAGCATTCAATGTTATTTTTGCACCAGTAATTGTTTTATTTGTGGCATCTTCAGATTGAGCTGTAAAATCCGTTACTTGTTCTACTGACAGGCGCCAGCCAGCAACCTTACCACTTTTATCTGTTACTTGCATAAAGTTAGGTGAATCTTCTTCACCTGATTGATAACTTTGTGGTTTTGCATAATATAGTTGATTTTTATTTGAAATTTCCTGTTTACCAAAATCTAAGCTTGAAATATAATCAATTGAAATCGGCCCTTGTGTTCCTTCACCCGGTCCATCTGGATTTGTCGGGTCTGTCGGTTTTACAGGCGTTTCAGGATTAGGATCTCCTGGGTATACCGGCTGTTCAGGCTCAGTAGATTGTTCAAATGTAATATCTCCATTTGTATTATATGTCTTGGTTTCTTCAGCTTTCGCTTCCATCCCAATGACTCCAGAAGCCAATATAGCTGCCATTGCTCCTAACTTTACTATTTTCATGTTGCTTCCTCTCCTTTTAGGTGTTGTTAAATTCACTGACTTTTCTCTTTAAGGAATTTGTGATAGTGTCCATTGAAGTGTTGTCGCGTATGTGACTGCGTCCTTTTGAGTTTCACCAGGAACGCTCAGTTCTACACCACTATTTACAAATGGCATTTCTTCTCTTTTTTCAATAGTAGGATTCTCTATTAATTCTCCAATTGTCGATGTCCACGTTCCTGTACCAGCCAATCTTTCAGCTCTCATAATTTCGGCAGATGAATCTGCTCCTGTTAAAATAACTTCTTTAGTTACTGGTTTAGTAGAGTCTGAGCTAGAATTAACCTTTCCTTTATCTGCTGCTAATTTTATCTCAACGCCCTCTAATGTCTTATAGGTTGTCTCACTTTGAGCTGTAAAATCTGCTTGTTGTTTTACCGATAGACTCCATCCATCTGAAGTTCCACGTTTATCGGTTACTTGTACATAATTTGCACTTTGTTGTTGCCCTGATTTATAAGTTTGTGGCTGTGCATAATAAATCTCATCATCTGTTGAAATAATTTGTTCACCAAACTGAAAATTGGAAACAAAATCTATAGATAGTGGTCCACTTGTTCCTTCTTGAATTGGTTTTTCAGGATCAACTGGATTACTTGGTTCTACTGGATTACTTGGGTCTGGATTTTCTGGATGCACTGGTTTTTCTAAATTATTTGACGCTTTAAATGTCACGTCTCCAGAAGTATCATAAAACCCTTCTTCATTAGCCCCATTTGCTTGTGCTGTCATACCGATTGATAATAATACACCAGCGATAGCACAAGTAGCTGTTGCTAAGTTTTTCACCCTCATCCTCATCCTCTTTTCTTCATTTCTCTCTGTATAAATCATATAATTTTTCAGCTATCTCATGATGTCAAAACGACCCTCTTATTAGGGAATCCCCAAAAGATTCACACGAAAATAAAGCGACGAAAGCGTTGTTACCCAACGTTTCGTCGCTTTCAATTAATAAAAATCATTCAATTCAATTTATATTTTTATTAAATTTCTTCGTCTGGTGCAAAATCATTATCTGGTGTTGACTCTAATGCCCATTTCAATTCTGTTTGATATTTAACAGCATCTGTTTGTGTTTTACCTGGAATTGTTAGTTCGACACCTTGATACTCTTCACCAGCTACATATTCACCAAATGTTGATGTCCATGTACCAGTACCTTGTTTTTCATTTGCATTTAAAATTGTTTGTGGTGAACCTACGCTATCAATTTCGATAGTTTTCGCTGTTGGTGCTGCACTATCAGAAGTTGAATTTGTTTCACCTGCATTTAATTTCATCGTTACACCATCTAATGTTGGGTTCGCTGTAGTTGCATCTTCAGCTGTAAATGGTTTTACTTGTTCAACTTTTAATGCCCAACCAGCACTCGAACCACGTTTATCTGTTACTTGCATATAGTTTGCTGACGTTCTCTCTTCATCAATTTCACCATCAGCAGTTAAATATGTTTGTGGTGCTGAGTAGTAAGTTTTATCAGTTGTTGCAATTTCTTGTTCGCCAAAATTAAAGCTTGAAACATAGTCAATTGATAATGGACCTGCAGTACCAGGACCTACTGGTTTTTCAGGATCTGTTGGATCAACTGGTGTTACTGGTTTTTCAGGGTCTGGATCTGTTGGATGAACTGGTTTCTCTATATCTTCCGAAGCTTTAAACTCTACGTCACCTGTCGTACCATATTTACCGTCTTCACCTTCAATTGCACCTGATGTTGCTTGTGCAGAAAAACCTGCTACTCCCGATGCTAATAATGCCGTTGATAATGCCGCTGCTGCGCCTAATTTTACTAATTTCATGATTGAAAAACTCCTTCTAAGTTGTTTGTATTTTTGTTAGTTTAATTATAATTTTTTATGATAAGTAATTGGTTTCAGTTCCCCCACTTAGTGAGGGAAACTTTGAAACCCTTTATATTGTCATACTTTAAAATGTTCAATTTTAAACTTATTGACCTTCTAATTCGTTACCTTCACCATTACCTGGTTCATTCGTTAACTGCCAAGTTAATGTTGTTTTGTATTCAGTTGCATCTGTTTGAGAATCACCAGGAATAGTTAATGTAACACCTGAGTCACGTTTTTCTGTGACAACTTCTCCATCTTCGTTGATAACTTCTTTATCTACTAAACCTTCAGCTCCACCGAACATAGATGCCCATGTACCTGAACCTTCAGCTTCTTTGGCTGTCATAATCTTAGAATATGAACCACCAGTTGCATCTAGTTTCGCTTCGTGAGTTGCTGGTGTTGTACCTTTACCATTTGTAACTGCTTCACCTTGTAAGAAGTGTAGCTCTGCACCCTCGATATACTCATTTTGCGTGCCGTCGCTCTTGAATTGATCATCTTGTTTTAAGTTAAGTGACCAACCTGCGTTTGAACCACGCTTATCTGTTACTTGTACATAAGTTGGCGTTAATTTTTCGCTATCTTGGTACAATTGCGGTTTTGCAAAGTATGTTTTCGTTTCTGTTGTAATTTCTTGTGTACCAAATTCAAAATCAGAAGCGTAGTCAATTGATAATGGACCTTCAGTACCTGGTTTTGGTGGTACTGGCGTTTCTGGATTTGGATTTGTTGGATCTGTTGGATCAATTGGTTTTGTAGGACCTGAACTTGGGATAAAGTTTACATTCGAATCTGAACTATATGTGCGTTCGTACCCTTCTTCACTACCATCTTGTTTTTCTGCTGCTTTAACATCTGTAAATCCTGCTACTCCCGATGCTAATAATGCCGTTGACAATGCTGCTACTGCTCCATATTTTACTAATTTCATGATTGAAAAACTCCTTCTAAGTTGTATTTTTTAAATTGCTATTTTATGAAGTTGAGCTTCTATTCCACAAGCTCATTCGGGCTGTTTCAAGTTACTACAACCTCTAATTCTCACTCTTCATATTCCTTACTCTCTACTCTTACTATGTTACAGCCTTTCAGTTATTTGCTGTTTGCTGTTCCTCCATTTAAGAGGGGAAGTTTTGAATGTTGATTATCGATGTTAAATCAACTTTCATCTTTCTACTCTTTCATGTTATAACAGTTTAGCTAAACCTTGGGCTCTCAACTTCCTTTACTAAAGGGAAGTTTTGATGTAGTTCCAAACTTGTTACTCGTTTTTCCTACACTTTAATCGTACAAGCTTTCTTCTTTCAGCTGCTTTCATACTATCCTTTCCACTAGGGAAAGTTTTGATGTAGTTCCAAACTTGTTACTCGCTTTTTCCTACTCTTTAATCGTACAAGCTTTCTTCTTTCAGCTGCTTTCATACCATCCTTTCCACTAGGGAAAGTTTTGATGTGATTTTCACGACGTCTTTCAATAATAGAAAAAACGTACACACCTTATATAGGGCGTATACGTTTCATTTATTTATTATTTTTACAATTCGTTACCTTGACCATTTCCTGGTTCATTCGTTAATTGCCAAGTTAATGTCGTTTCATATTCAACAGCATCTGTTTGTGTAGTTCCTGGTATAGATAAAGTGACACCAGCATCACGTTTTTCAGTAACGACTTCATTTTCTTCATTTAGAACGTCTTCATCTACTAGCTCTTGTCCTCCAAACGAAGATAACCATGTCCCCGATCCTTCTGTTGCTTTAGCGGTCATTATTTTTGAATAGGAACCATTTGTCGCATCAAGTTTTGCCTCATGTGTTGTCGGTTTAATCCCTTTACCATCCGTAACTAGTGAACCAGCTAAGAAACGTAACTCAGCACCTTCAATTTCTTTGTTTTGCGTTGTATCATTTTTAAACTGATAATCTTGTTTTAAATTTAATGACCACCCTGCATTTGAACCACGCTTATCTGTAATCTGTACAAAGTTTGGTGTGATTTTTTCACTATCCTCATATGCCTGTGGTTTTGCTTTGTATACCTTGTCTTCTGTTGTAATTTCCTGTGTGCCAAAGTCAAAATCTGAAGCAAAGTCAATTGATAATGGCCCTTCAGTACCTTCTTTTGGTGGTACTGGTGTTTCTGGATTTGGATTTGTTGGATCTGTTGGATCAATTGGTTTTGTTGATCCCGTACTTGGAATAAAATTCACATTCGAATCTGAATTATAGGTACGTTCATATCCTACTTCACTTCCATTTTCTTTTTCCTCTGCTTTTGCATCTATGAAACTAACTAATCCAGAAGCTAGTAGTGCAGTCGATAAAGCAGCAACTGTTCCATATTTAATAGCTTTCATTGTAAAAACTCCTTCTAAGTTGTTTTTTATTACCTGGGTGTCTTTGCAATTAATCACTACAAAGTATTCACCTCTAACATACTACTAGCATATAATTTTTACGCTTCTACCTGGTTTCGCTTTATCCACTTTAAAAGGGATATTTTGATATAAGTATAAAAACCTTGCATAGTATTTTCCTTCACCTATGCTGTTTGCATATAGAAGTAACTTTACTAACCAAAATAAAAAGATTAACTACTCTATAAAAAAATAATTAACTAGTTATATAGTAGAAAGTCCAATTTCAAAAAAACTTGAGTTCAAATAGCTGAACCCAAGCCAATAAGCAATCCTTATTAAATTAATCTACTTCCCTTTTATGGTGCTGTAGGATTAGTTGGTACATTCGTTAATTCCCAAGTTAATGTAGTTGCATATTGAACTGCATCCTTTTGAGTAGCACCTGGAACTGTTAATTTAACACCAAAATCACGTTTTTCAGTAGTTACTTGATTACTTGGATCTTTTACAGTTACATCTTGCAATGCATTTTTACCACCAAACAAATTCACCCAAGTACCTGTACCTTGATTGGTATCAGCGGACATAACTTTTGATGTTGTTCCTGATGGATCTAAAAGAACAGCATAAGTTGTTGGAGTAGCTGCAGAACCATTTGTTACAGTTTCACCTTTTCCAAGAATAAGTTGAGCACCATCTAAAGTCTTATTCTGTGTTGTAGGATTTGAAAATTGACCTGCTTGTTTAACACTTAGTGTCCAACCAGCATTTGTACCACGTTTATCCGTAACTTGGACAAAGTTTGGTCTAACAGTAGAATTATCAGAGTAAGTTTGTGGTTTTGCATAATATGATTTTGTTTCTGTTGAAATTTCTTGCATTCCAAAATTAAAATCAGAAGCATAATCAATTGATAATGGACCTGGTGTACCTGGTTTTGGTGGTAGTGGAGTCGGCGGATTTGGATTTGTCGGATCAATCGGATCAATTGGTTTTGTTACCGAATTATCTGGAACAAAATTTAAAGTTGCTTTTGAATCCATTGAACGCAAATAATCACTTTCACTACCTGTAACACCACTATCTGCTGCACTTGCTTGTAATCCAATTAATGTTGTTGCGCCTATCGATGCTACTAATGCTGCTACAGCACCATATTTAACTAATTTCATTTTACGAACCCCTTTTAATAAATTTTTTATAAAAGTTAACGAGAGGTCTTTTTATATTAAGTTATTCTTAGGGTGTTCGACTTTCTATCTCTGTAACTCTCATTATTAGCTATCATAAATCTATTTCCAAATATTGTGTTTTCATTACTTACTACATAAAAGGTAAATTTTGGTTTTCTCATATAGTTATAAAAGCATCCTTTTTAGATGTCAAAAAAAGAATTAAAAAAAGAAAAAAGCCCTATCAAATAAATGCTAATTACCTAAAAACACATTTATTTGATAGAACTCTTCTGTT
>JAGHSJ010000201.1 GCA_018065935.1 Candidatus Kurthia equi | reverse complement strand
TGGATCCTCTCCCCTAACTCAATCAACTCATTTAAACGTGTATATTGGAGCTCTTCTAGGTTAGATTTATTGTCATTGATATAACAACAGGCATAGATCGCATAATACGCGTCACTACCGCGATTTCTTAGGTGATATTCCTCATATTTATCTAAACGTTTAGTATCTGAGTTAATCGATTGAAATACCCGTCGTGCATCTTCTGGAGTCCCCAGTACCTGCCTGAAACTGATTTTAATATCGCCTAATTTCGATTTTTTTTCTGCAAATTCAGCATCAGTGCAAATTCTTTGAAAATCAGCGAGATCTCCTAAATAATTGCGGAGGTAACGAATATCTTGTTTTTGTGGATCATTGAAATTAGGTGCTTGAGTGACTTGCTCATCCGCAAAATATCTATTAATCCACGCATAGATACAGGAAAGACGATGTGCTCCATCAATAATGTAAATATTGCCGTGTATATCTTTCCAATACAAAATGCATAAATTGATGTTTTGATCTTCTGTGCAATCCTCAATAAAGTTTGCAATTTCTTGCACGCTCCAACATTCCGTAGAACGCTGGTTATCCGCCTTAAATAAACATTTGATGATTGGATGCTTTTCAAAATCAGTCAGTGCCACTTCAAAATTGTCACGCTGCATTGAAGGTGACATTTCTTCTGGCAACATGACTTTACGCTGAATAATATTGGTCAATAGTCGTGTAGAACCCATTTCTTATTTTCTCCAGGCAACACTTTCCTACTTTCGCTCAAGTACGAAATTTGAAAATGTATATAGTTCGATTTGGTTAAAGCTGTGAATTAAATGACCGTCAATATCCAGTCAGCGCTAACAAAAGAGACCTAAGAGAAATGGGGGGATTAGATAATAAAATCTTCATGTTTAGTACCTGTAGTTTAGAGTTGACTATCTACAACCATCTTTTCCACGAGATGGAGGTAGACCAAACAGGGGTGGAAATACCGCACTACAGAAGACGGCCAGTCATAGACTGCCCTGCCTGGCCTACCATAATGGCAAACTAAGCATAATAAGCACAAAAAACCGCTAAAGCGGTTTTAATGCTTCTGTAGTAATTTTCAGGTTTCCACGCCCGATTACAGATTTTGCTGTAACGTAATTATCATATGGGTATCTTTTTCTTTGGTCAAACCAAATTAGAATTTTTTATTCATTTTTTAGTGATATTTTAAAATTGAATGCTGGCTTAATTTTTTCAAAATTTTAGCCGAAAAATCCCTGTATTTTACCTACATACAAGGATGCGTGTTTAGCTCAAAATCTATGCTGCATACTTATAGAAGGTTTACCTAAGCTAATTAATTTATCTTCTCCATTTTTTGGTATCTCATTAAAATCTAAAAATAATCATATTGGTGGACTCCCAAGCCTTTGCTTTGTAAAACAGCAGTTTTAAAAAGCAAAGGCTTGGGCTATTTTTCTGAAATATATTTGCTTAGGCTATTTAAAATTAGCTTATAAAATCAAACCAAAAACACAACCCATTTTTCTATGCTGTATTTAAT
>JAGHSJ010000045.1 GCA_018065935.1 Candidatus Kurthia equi | reverse complement strand
CGCTTTACATATTCATCAATGCCCATTTTCAAATACTTTTCTTTTAATTTTCCAACTGAAACAACCGTTATATTCACAACTTATCCACCTTTACATTCCATTTACAAACAAGTTATCCACAAATGTTATACACATATCCACAGGTAAATCCCATATATTGTGTAAAGTTATTTACTTGATACAATATATGTTGCTTGTTCTTCACAATAAGAACAAACTGTGGATAACTTTTGTTCTTCCGTTAATAAATCCATCATTGGAAAATCTCCAGTCTCTGCAACATGCACATCTAAAGCGTGGTCTATATGGGTTTCACAGCTAAATTTTTTCATTTTAATCCTTCTTTCTTTTCTGAAATTTCCACAAACTTATGCACAATTCACAAGATGTTATCCACAATTCATTGTAACAAACAGAAAACGAGTAGAAAAGAAGCCCTATTCTTCTCTACCCGTTGTGCTTAATTTTTAAATGCCATTCAGTTATCCACAGTCTATAATTCCGCGTTTTGTACTAACTCTAAATGTGCTTCTACTAATTGGCCTTGTCGATAAACCTTCATTTGAAGTGTATCACCAATTTCTGTTTCATTGTATAAATGTTTACGAAGATCAATGGCATTTTCAATTTTTTTGCCATCCATTTCTACAATGACATCATATTGTTGTAAGCCTGCTTTTTCTGCTGCTGACCCACGAACAACTTGTGAAATGACAACACCACTTGTTACTTCATCTGGTATTTGTAAATTTTGTTGTTGATAATACGATGGCACTTCTGATAAATCTACCAATGAAACACCCATTGTCGGACGTTGTACTTGTCCACTTTGCTCTAATTCTTCGATTACTGGAATCGCCGAATTGATTGGAATAGCAAATCCTAACCCTTCAACTGAAGACTCTGCAATTTTCATTGAGTTAATACCAACCAGTTCACCGGCGATATTAATAAGTGCACCACCTGAATTACCTGCGTTAATCGCAGCATCTGTTTGTAGTACATCTGTTGACCAATCTTCTACACCATCTTCATTTAAATCTACTGGTACCGAACGATCTTTCCCTGAAATAACACCTGTCGTTACTGAGCCATAAAAATCTAATCCTAAAGGATTCCCGATTGCAATCACGGTTTCACCTTGTTTTAAAACTTCCGAATCACCAAACTGTGCAACCGTATCAATTCCTTTACTAGAAATCGAGATAACGGCTAAGTCTGTCCAGATATCACTGCCTACTAGCTGTGCCTCTGCTTTAGAGCCATCATCTAATGTGACTTCAATTTGTTTTGCGTCTTCGACTACGTGATGATTTGTAATGATAAAGGCACGATCTCCATCTACTTTGTAAACAACACCAGAACCACTACCAACCGGTTGTTCTTTACCTGCGCTTTGGTTCCAGAAGTTTGTTGTAACTTCTTGTATGTTTGTAATTCCAACAACTGCGCTCGATGCCTTTTCCACAGCGGTTGTGACATCCGTTGTCACTTCTGTAGCCGTTTGACTAATCGTTGAGCCTGTTGAATGATTTGAACTACTCGATACTTGATTAGCTCCTGGTAGCTGGTCTGCTAAGGATGGTAACAACAGCCACAATAATAATGCCCCTACAATCACACCACTTAATCCCGTTATAAAGTAACCGAATTTACTGCCACCTTTATTCTTTTTATTTTGACGTTTTTGCTTTTCTTCTTCTTCACGTTTTAAACGATCCTCAAATTCCAACATGCGTTGATCTTGCTCTGATTTTTTTTCATCTTCAGGAGAGTAACTCATGTTCATCATCCTTTCATTCTTTTCTTACTGTTAGAATACACATAAAACATTAAAATTAGATGAAAATCATTTAAAACATCGTTAAAAAATCACTTAATTTTTTATAATTTCAACAAAAAAAGAACTTTGCTTTATAGTTAGCAAAGTTCTTATACCCTTTTTTAAATTGTCACCAGCGCTGTAGGCTCTTCTGCATCGGTATCATGTAAGTGCAAGAATTCTCCTGTAATGATGCCACAAGACTCTAAAGTTTGTGTGACACTCATACGCGCCAATTCTTTCATATTATTATCCTTACTTAAATGGGACAAGTAGATTTGTGTTGGCTTTTCGGCCACAACATCGCTCATTGCAACGGCTGCATCTTCATTTGACACGTGACCGACATCAGATAAAATACGGCGTTTAATGCTCCATGGATATCTTCCCATTTGAAGCATGCTCACATCATGATTACTTTCAAATACATAAGAATCCGCTGCGGCAATATATCCTTTCATTCGGTCGCTTACATAGCCTGTATCGGTAATAACAGCAAGCTTGCGGCCATCTTCATTGAATGTATAAAACATTGGGTCCACCGCGTCATGTGATACCGCAAATGATTGAATATCAATTCCACCAAATGTTTTAACCGTTTCCATGTCGAAATGGTAACGTAAATCAGTCGGAATATTGCCGATATGACCTTCCATCGCATCCCATGTTTTTGCATTTGCAAAGATTGGGATCTTATATTTTCTCGCGACAACACCTAAACCTTTGATATGGTCACTATGCTCATGTGTTACTAAAATGCCTGATAAATTTTTCATATCACGATCAATGTTAGCAAACAGCTGTTCCATCTTTTTCCCGCTTAAGCCGACATCTACTAAAAATGAATGCTGATCATTTTCAACATAGACCGCGTTACCAGTACTCCCACTTGCTAAAACGCTAAATCGCATCGTTTAAAACTCCTTACTTTTCGAGATCCTCTTCTTTAACTTCGGTTAAGTCATTTTGAATATCGACGATTTTTCCATCGACTGCATTTACAAAATGAACCTCTTCTGTTTTATCTGCTGTGTTAACTCGTACTTCCCATGTCGGGGCAAATACTTGTGTTTGTGTTAATTGAACAATTGTAGAATAGCCTAGATTCATTTTTAATATTTTAGAATCTGGCTTTAATAGATTATTGCTATATAAAATTTGCAATACTTGAAGCGGTGTCATTAACGTTTTCTGTTTCTCTAATTTTTCGTGTTTTTCAAGTATTGTTTGCTCATAAGCATATACACGACCGTCTTCATTCCAATAAATTTTCACATAGCCACGCATATTATAATAAAGCGTTAAGTTGTTAACCTTTTGAAAAAATATTGCTTCACGCTTTTCTTCATCCAATTTCCATAACGTATACGAATCTCCTTTGTTTACATAGCTATAAACAAATTCCGTATATTGATCGCGAGACCCGTTTTCCTGTAATTTCACTGGCTTATCCATCGTGACAACAAGCTTACTGTCATTTTCAATAGTGGCCTTTTGATTTGCAAAATAGGGCACTTCAGAAGGTTGGAAATTTTTAATTTGTCCTGAGTAATAAGAAGCCGTGTCGTTGTTGTTAGGTAGGGCAATATACGTAATATTATCTTCCTTCAACTGAGATTCGATTTTCGTTTTTTCTCCTAAAACTTCAATCTTCTCTCCTTCATTATAACTCTCTAAGTATTGTGTGTATAAAAAGACGTTCAATATTAAAAATACCCAAATAAAAATGGTCTTTGTTCTATTCCAATCCATTATCAATACCCCCTAAATGCTCGGGTAAAATGCGCGTCGCTGAATTATTTGAAATACTGAACCAACTTGGCTCTAATAAAAAGAGACCCTTCTCTACGTCTTGTGTTAAATAATAGCCTACAACGAGATCATCAATATCTTCAAATGAAGATTCACTATCATTTTGAAGACCTGCAATCACTTCTGTTCCAGATGGCAATTGTTTAACAGCCCGCTCACTCGGAATATCTGCATTTGATTCAATTGAATAATAAGGGCGACGATAACGGAAAATACGATTTTCTCCCCACGTCGTCACAATACGTGTCATTGTCATGTTGCTATAAATTGGATAGCCATGTAAAAACAGTTGATACTCCGTCATATGCTTTCCAATATTCATGGAAGATAGGCGATAATCTGCTGTAAATCCACCATGATCATTCACAAAGTCAAAGCTATCCGATAATAGGCGCGCTGACGGAATTGGAGCTATACTTTCAGCTGGCGGATACACATAATTCAAAATTCGATTTTGCTTATCTACCGTCATTAATGACGTACCATCTGTGTACTTTTCTGATTGTGCACTTTCTATATTACCTTTCACAATATTCGGATCGCTGAAAAGTAAATTTTTAAATGTATCTGTAGATGTCCCATCGATGAAATACGTATATTTAGTAGAATTAAGTGGATCTTGCGTCACATAAAGTGAAAGTAGGGAATCTCGCTCAACTTCACCATAAGGACTGTAAGTTTTAGCAGGTTCCGCAACTTCTGCTAAAAAGCGCTTCGTATTCGGAACATCTGCTGATGCACGGAATAAAGTTCTTTTTTCCGTATTTAAAAACAGCAATTGCACTTGGTCATTTGCCTCGATATCTGACCAATCCACTAGTAGTCGTGTAAAGCTTGCATCGGGTACTTCCTTGTCACTAATCGATAATAAGTTCGCAAATACTTGAATGGGTACTTCCTCATTAAAAAATAATGTTACTCGATTATTCGTGCCCAAAATTTCATTAATTTTTGCATCTGTTAAATCACTATTAATTAAATTTAATTGACTTGTATGAATCGTGGATAATTGATCATAAATGCTATTAATAACATTGGTTGATACGGTGCCATAATATTCGTTGTTTTGATAAAATAGTGCACGGTACGGCTTCAAAACATCTTTTAACGCTTTCGTTTCACCGATCAAAATTTCCTCGACTTTTGATTCCTCAATCAGTTCATAATCTGGCTTATAGCTCCAAATCATTAGCGTTAAAGTGACACTTAATAAAACGAGGAATGTTAATAGAAATGATTTCGTTTGTTCGATATACTTCATTCCCAATCCCCCGTCTCATCAAGTTCGTACGGTAACGTGAAGAAGACCGTTGTACCATGTCCTTCCTCACTCTCTGCCCAGATCTTTCCGCCATGTGCTTCAATCATTTCACGCGCAATCGCAAGGCCTAACCCTGTTCCACCCATTGAACGAGCACGTGCACGGTCAACACGATAAAAACGATCGAAAATCCTTCCAACATTTTCTTTCGGAATCCCCATACCATCATCTGAAATCATTACGCGTAGCATATTATCATGCACAGTAAAACCAAATCGAACATTCCCACCATCTGGCGAATATTTCATTGCATTTGAAATAATATTATCGATTACTTGTGTCAATTTATCGGTATCAATTTCAACAAAGTAACTTGTTTCAGGTAATAAACGAATGAATTCTACACTTTGTGATTTTGACATTTCAAAGCGGTCAATTATACGTGTGAAAAATTTATTGAACTCTACAAATTCCATGCTTAGTTCATATTCCTGGCTATCCATTTTTGATAGCTGCAATAAATCATTTACAAGACGAATCATGCGCTCTGTTTCCGTTTGTGTAACATTTAAAAAAGTTGGTGCAATATTTTCATCGCGCCATGCCCCATCAGCTAATGCTTCTAAATAACTGCGCATTGTTGTAAGGGGTGTACGTAATTCATGCGATACATTGGCTACGAATTCTCGTCGCTCCATATCAATTTTTTCCTGTTCAGTAATATCATGAAGCACTGTAATTAACCCATTCACAAAGCCCGTCTCTTTTTGAATAACAGAGAAGTTTGCACGCAGAACATACGGTGCATCATTCATACTGAAATCTAAATTAACTGATTCCTTCATATGAATTAAATCTTCAAAGCTATATTCTTGATCCAAACCAAGTAGCGATGCAATAGGTCGATTTAATGTTGATTCTCTCGTTTCATGAAGTAAGCTGAGTGCTGGGTCATTAATTAAAATAATTTTGCCTTTTCGGTCCGTTGCAATCACACCATCTGTCATATTACTTAATACACTAGCCAACTTACGTCGCTCAGCTTCTGTCGTCGATTGTGCCTCTTGTAAACGATTAGTTAAATGGTTGAACGCAATCGCCAGTTGTCCGATTTCATCGGTACTATACACACGTACTTTTCGTGAATAGTTTCCTTTTGACATCGCCTGTGCTTGCTTACGCATATCTGAAATAGGACGCGTAATTGTACGTGCAACTAAAATCCCTAAAATAATGGTAATAACTAAAGACATCGCAATACCTGCTGCGAATATACGGTTAATTTCATTTAATTGCTCATACACTTTTTCAATATTGGACTCAATGTAAATGGCACCTAAAATTTCACCATTTGGTCCAACCGTATCTCGAATTGGTGCGGCTAACACCCAGACGCGCTTCCCAGATTCACTATCTAAAGAAATCGAGTCTTGTAACGTTTCTGAAGAAATCGCCTTGCGAATAATCTCATAATTTGCACGGTGCCCAATAAGTGATTGGTTCTCGTCTTCTGAAGTGGCTAAAATTCGATTATGATTATTACTAACGATAATTTCATTAATGTCCTCTTTTGAAAACTCCTTCAAAATAACGCTCAAACTCGTCTCAATTTCGGGTGTCGAATCATCCCGTTCCTTCAACATTTCTTCACGAATACTGTAATTAACTAATTCAATACGTTGTAAAATTGAGTCTTGGAAACTCGTCTTTAAATTTTCTTCTAACTCCTTCGAGAAATAGATACCTATTATTTGAAGAGCTATAATAATCAGTAACATGTAAATGAGTACAAGCTTCACATGGATTGATTTAAAAAAACTTACCTTTTGCATAGATTCATTCTACTCCTGTTCAGGATTTCGTAAGTAATAGCCAACTCCTCGTCTTGTCACAATCCATAATGGATGACTTGGATTATCCTCAATTTTTTCACGTAAACGGCGAATCGTTACATCTACTGTACGGACATCACCAAAATAATCATAGCCCCATACCGTTTGTAATAAGTGTTCACGTGTCATTACTTGACCGATATGTTTTGCTAAATAATGAAGTAATTCAAACTCACGATGCGTTAATTCAATCGATTCATCACGTTTTAATACTAAATACGCATCTGGCTGAATGATTAAAGAACCAACCTCAATATCATTTGTTTCAATTTGTGCTTCTTCAACTTGTGCTGGCACATTCAATCGACGCATATTTGCCTTCACACGAGCGATTAACTCACGCGTACTAAATGGCTTCGTCACATAATCATCTGCGCCCATTTCAAGCCCTAGTACTTTATCAATTTCAGAACCTTTTGCTGTCAGCATAATAATCGGGAAATCGTATTTTTTACGGATTTCACGGCATACTTCCATACCATCACGCTTGGGTAACATAATATCTAAAAGCATTAAATCTGGCTGTTCTTCTTCTACTTTTTGAAGGGCCTCGTCACCATCATAGGCACAAATCACGCGGTATCCTTCTTTAATTAAGTTGAACTGTAAAATATCTGCAATTGGCTTTTCATCGTCAACAACTAAAATCGTTTTATCCATAATTCTTTCCTCATTTCATTTAGAATTCTATATAAATCAACGGATTATTTTCTTTATATCTACTTAATACTCTAACATGGTTTAGGTTTCGTTGCATTAGACAGCTATTTGCACGCAATTATTTTCTGGGAAATATCTATGTCTCACCTTAAACTATTAAAAATGGGCAGCCCAAATAAACTTGGTCTGCCCACTAATTTGATTAATTTAAATAGGATAACGGGTTCATTACTGAGCCGTTTTTATGAACTTCAAAATGTAAATGAGTCCCTGTTGAACGTCCTGTTGAACCCATTACACCAATCGCGGTACCTTGTTCGACTATTTGTCCGACTGATACGCCAATTTTTGATAAATGGGCATAAACAGTTTCATAACCATTATTATGATCTATTACAATATAGTTTCCATAAGTAGCATGTTTGCCTGCTGTTTTTACAATACCATTATCTGATGCTTTAATCGTATAATCCGAAGGGCGTGCAATATCAATTCCTTCATGTGTACGTCCCCAGCGATGCCCCATTTGACTTGAAATATGCCCACCGTTTACTGGCCATGCAAATGATCCTGTACCTACAGATGGAATGACTTTCGTACCAACCACAGTAACAAAATCTGTCGGAGCTACAAGTACATTTTCATTGGTTTCAACAATTGATGTACGCTTTCCATTTTCCTCAATATATACATACGTTGCTTCTTTTTTACCTTTTGCACCCTCTTGTTTTACGATATGTTCGCCTTTAAGCATGGTTTCGTCCTCTTCTACAACTTTAACGAAATCAATTTCTTCTAATGTCTTTTTCTCATAGATTGCCTTTACTGAAACAAAAGGTTTTTCTACAGTCATATTCAGTTGCTGACCAATTTGAAGAACTGAAGTAGCTGTTATAGAAGGATTTAGCTGTAATAATTGTGCGGTTGTTAAGCCGTGTGTATTGGCGATAGAACCTAACACATCTCCAGCTTGTACAATATAACTTTCTGTTTCATGTGATCCTGTTTTTAACATTTGAATTGCTTCTTGAACGGTAACGACCTCTGATGGGTCAATTGTAATCTGTTCACCTGTAATATCTGCAGACAATTGGACTTCTTTCAATCGTGTTTCTTTTTCTTTTAATTCGGGTAAAGGAGATTCAGAAGTTCTTGCTTTTAATTCAGCTAATTGACTTTGAGAAACATATTGAAGCTTTAATCCATCAATTACAGCTTCAAAATCATTCTGATCCTTCAGTGATGCGATGACAGTGTCTCCAACTTTCAATGAATAGGCCTGTGCTTGAACTGTGATGGTCTCTTGAAGTTTCGTTAATGTTGATTGCTCATTTGTATCTACTTCAAATACTTGTTCAGGGATAATGTTAATATCCGTCTCTGCACTGATAGTTAAATTTTGAAACTGCGCACTTGCTGCTTGTTCTTTTTGGTCAACGATTTGTTGAACAGCTGCTTCATCTGCAACAGCGCCCATATAATTGTTTGCTACATATACGTGAAAAATCTTTTTAAATTCCTCTTTATTTGTTTCTTCAGCGAAACCTAGATTGAATGTCGCTGCCGAAACAATTACTGCAAAGATAGTTGCTAATCTTAATTTACCATTGTGAAGACTCTTTAGACTTAATTTACTTTTTAAGTCCATTTTGTTGCTATTCGAACTCATGATATAGCCCCTTCCAAAAAATATCTTATCTATTTAAAAAAGTGTAGTATTCTTTTAATTTAAAATTCACACTACGCTAATGTAACATATTTCTTGTTTCAAAT
>JAGHSJ010000394.1 GCA_018065935.1 Candidatus Kurthia equi | reverse complement strand
GAATAATATATCGTAATTTATTGTAACACGCTTCTCAACAAAGATGTGACGAAATCAAATCACAAATGTTTCATATTTTGCTATTTCGCCCTATAATAGAAAGAAGGAAAGAGGTGATCGGCTTGATGAAGAAAATGCGTAATGCAGATGATTATATTAAGCATTTATATGTACATATGAACGAACTGAATCAATTTGTTATTTTTAGTGGTTTGAATTTTCAAGAGTTTGTTTCTTCGGTCGATCAGCTTGAACATTTATTGCTATTAAAACCGATGTCTACAACGAGCGAAGGTTCCTTTAATATGCATACGCGTTTAGCTTTTATCGAAAAGCATGATTTATTGAAGTTTTCAAAACAAGTGCAGGATAAAAAAGATGATTTGTGTTGGATTGATTTTTCAGATGATAAGAGAATCAATTTGCTGACGCCTCAAGAACAGGCAGAATTATTGTATATTGGTCATAAAAAAGAGCCAATACGTTCGCCATTCTATCATCAGCTTCAAAATCGTTTTGTTTATTTGGAACAAAAGGATGAAAAGCTGACGAAAGTCTATGTGCGCGATTTAGTAGATATATACGAACTAATCATCAATGTGTTCAATAATTTAATTCAAATGAAGGAACGCGCGGCTTCTTTTTGGAGACGTCGACCGATATCTTTGGACTTACAATTCCCCAAAGATGCGTATAAGAGTTTTCATGAAGAATTACAAGACGGTGCGCTATTATCCATATATAGAGTTGAAAAACCAAAAGTAGCATATGTATTAGAGATTAGAAATGTATCGGAAATTAATTTCCCCGATGAAATTTGGGATGATTTAAATTCTTTATTGAAAAAAGAAGCAGATACAATTCTAAAAACAAATACTAAATAATTGCCAATTCTAGGATGTCTAACTAAAGATGTCCTTTTTTTTAATGCTTCGTGTGGTTTTTTATATTTTATCTCCTAAGAAAACAACTATAGTGCTATTATAGAAATGGCATTTTGAAAGCGTGAAATCTGGGTATATGATGATGGAGGGTTTTTGAAACCTTCTGAAGAGAAAAACGTCTTCTAAAATTCAAAGATTTTTAAACGTTTAAATAAAGTAACACACTATAAAATTGAATACGGAGGAATTACAAATGAAAAAAAAATTAGGACTTTTATATGGTGGTCAATCAGCAGAGCATGAGGTATCTCTAGCTACAGCAAAAGCTGTAACACAAGCTTTAGACTATACTAAATACGAAATCGTGCCAATCTTCATTACACGTGATGGTGAATGGAAAAAAGGTGCTTCATTAACTGCTCCAGTTGAATCAATTGAAGAATTACAATTTGATTTAGGAAAAGGCAATGCTGCACACGATGTTTCAAGCTTTTTAGCATCACAAACTGAAAAACCTTTTGATGTAGTATTTCCTCTATTACACGGTACATATGGCGAAGATGGTACTGTTCAAGGTTTCCTAGAAGTCTTAAATATTCCTTATGTAGGCTGTGGCGTTTTAGCTTCTTCAGCTGGTATGGATAAAGTTGTTATGAAACAATTATTTGAAATTGTAGGCTTAAAACAAGTACCTTATGTGTACTTCATTCGTAAAGAATGGCAAAAAAATCAACAAGCGCTAATCACTGAAATGGAAGAGCAATTAACATACCCAATGTTTGTTAAACCAGCGAATCTTGGCTCAAGTGTAGGGGTTAGTAAAGCATCTACTCCAAGTGAATTAGTAGAAGCAATCAATGTGGCGTTCAAATATGATCGTAAAGTTATTGTGGAAACTGGTGTTGTTGGACGTGAAGTTGAAATGGCTGTACTAGGGAATGATGAACCACGTGTTTCTGTACCAGGCGAAATCAAACCACTGACTGATTTCTATGATTATGATTCAAAATATAAAGATGATAATACAGAGCTTTTAATCCCAGCTCCAGTAACAGATGTTGTAACGAAAAAAATGGCGGATATGGCTATTCGTGCATTTAAAGTATTAGATGGTAGTGGTTTAGTACGTGCTGATTTCTTCGTAACTGCAGAAGATGATGTGTTAATTAACGAAGTCAATACATTACCAGGATTTACACCAGTAAGCATGTATCCAATCCTATGGAAAAATACAGGTTTGGCTTATCCAGAATTAATCGAAGAACTTATTTCTTTAGCAATTGAACGTTTTGATGAAAAACAACAACTTCACTTCCAATAAGGTGGCAATGATTTATGAAAAAAACAGTCCAACAAGTTGCACAATGGCTTGGTGACACGAATACATTCGATGCCAACCTTGTTGTAACAGGTATCTCTATTAATACTAGAACTTTGCAACCGGGTGATTTATTTATTCCTTTTAAAGGAGAATCGGTCAACGGTCATAAATACGTAAAACAAGCGTTTGAAGCGGGAGCAGTTGCTACGCTTTGGCAAAAAGATGAACCAAATATGCCGACTGATGTACCTGTTATTTTAGTAGATGATGCAGAGGAAGCTTTACAAACAATGGCGAAAGCATATCGTCAAACGCATCAGGCAACATTCATTGGTATTACAGGCTCAAATGGTAAAACATCGACAAAAGATTTAGTGGCAGGTACTTTATCTCCTTACTATAAAGTGCAAAAAACGGAAGGTAACTTCAATAATCAATTAGGCTTACCTTTAACTATTCTATCTTTGGATGAGGATACACAGTTTGCCATTTTAGAAATGGGTATGGATGGGTATGGTCAAATTGAGTTATTAACGAAATTGGCACGACCACATCATGTCGTTATTACGAATATTGGTGAAGCACATATGGAAGCATTAGGCTCACGTGCTGGTATTGCGAAGGCAAAATTCGAAATCATTCAAGGTTTACAAGAAAACGGAAAATTATTCTATGATGGAGATGAACCGCTTTTACAAGAATTAGTAGCGAAAGAATCACAGCTAGAAACTGTTTCATTTGGTTTTGGCACATCGAATGCGATGTATGCCGATGCAATTGAAGCCGATGAATTTGGTAGTAGATTTACTACGCATGGATTGATTGAAGGCAACTTTATGATTCAAGTATTGGGTAGTCATCAGGTGAAAAATACACTTGCAGCTATTGGTATCGCACAAGCTGTCGGACTAAGCAACAATCAAATTGAGGCATCTTTAAAAAATGTATCATTAACGAATATGCGTATGCAGCTTGTAAATGGCCATAACGATATTTTATTCATCAATGATGCGTATAACGCTGCACCAACATCAGTGAGAGCAGCACTTCAATTTGTAGCGACAACGAATTTGCGTAAAGATAAATGGATTGTTTTAGGTGACATGCTTGAATTAGGCGATTTAGAATTAACATATCATCGTGAACTGATTGAAGCGATTGATTTTAACGAAGTAAATCAAATTTGTCTGTACGGTCCTCGTATGGAAGAGTTATATAAAGAAATTCAAGAGAAACAACCACAAGCTAATGTATTGTGGACTCCAGCAGATTACGAACCAATTATTCAATTAATTGAAAAACAAGCAGATGCCCATACATTAATTTTATTAAAAGGTTCACGTGGTATGGCGTTAGAAACAATTTTAAATAAATTCCAATAGTAATTAGAAAACGGTTAATGCGGGTATAGTGCATTAGCCGTTTTTTTATTAGGGGGAACGAAAATGACTTTAGGGATTTTGTTTCTTCATGGATTTACAGGAAATACAGAAGAGATACAGCCTCTTGTAGACTATCTTTCAGCGCATCGCACAGATTGGATTTATTCTGTTCCTACATTGTCAGGGCATGGAAGTGAACTAAATTTAAAAGGTATAAATGCTTCTCATTGGCTAAGTGATGTAGAAATTGCGTATCGACTTTTAGCGAAAAAGGTAGATAAAATAATTGTTATAGGATTTTCGATGGGAGGCGTATTGGCACTTTATTTAACATTGCGTTACAAAGTGAATCGTTTAGTTTTGCTTAGTCCCTCATTAAAATATTTGGACGTCAAACAATTGTATTTAGCATTGATCGAGTTGATTAATAATCGGAAAAATATAACCACACAACAAAAAGTGATTTTGAAAAAGAATATGTATCAAGCACAAAATATGAAAATCCCTACAGTTTTAAGTTTTAGAGAAGTGGTAAATGTAGTGACACCCTATGTAACGATGATTGAACGACCAGTTATGATTGTTCAAGGAAAGAAAGACGGCTTGGTTCCAAGTGCGACAGCAGATTTTATTTATGAAAAAGTAGCCTCAGCCGAAAAAAAAATATATTTTTCGCCAAATGGGTACCATCAAATTTGTTTTAGTGAGGACCGTTTACACTGGTTTAAAGAAGTTTTAGCGTTCATTTTAGCTTCGGAAAAAGAAAACTGAATATTATGCCTGATTGTAATTGATTGCATAGAAAACTATTGCGTGTTAGAATATTGAAAGCAATGGATACATTTTATATGAAGACTCTCCGTTATTATTTGGTAGGAGAGTGCTTTTTTTTGAACTTACGGTCGATTCTATGCACCGTTCGATAAACACTCGTAGAATTGAACCGCTCGGCAAAGACCGGGCTTTATTTTATCTAAAGTTACTCTGGATTTCACAGAGATATAATAGTTAAGGAATATTCCTAACATGAGGCTCGATTTGCCCTATTTTCATCTGAAGATGTAACCATTTGTCAAATTCAACACTAAAAGGAGAATGACAAGTTTGACAAATTTTTCAGAATTAAATATCAGTGAATCAACATTAAAATCCCTAGAAAAAATGGGATTTGAAACACCAACACCAATCCAAGAAGGTACTATTCCACTAGCAATAGCTGGCCATGACATCATTGGACAAGCGCAAACTGGTACTGGTAAAACAGTAGCATTTGGTGTTCCAATTGTAGAGAAAGTTGATACTAAAGTACAAGCAATCCAAGCATTAGTAATTTGCCCAACACGCGAATTAGCAATTCAAGGTTCAGAAGAATTGCATAAAATTGGATTCGGAAAACGCGCACGCATCCTTTCTGTATATGGTGGACAAGATATTAGTCGCCAAATCCGTGCACTTAAAAATAACCCACAAATCATCGTTGGTACTCCAGGTCGTATCTTAGACCATATCAAACGTCGTACTATTAGATTAGATCAAGTTCAAACTCTAGTATTAGACGAAGCAGATGAAATGTTAAACATGGGATTCATCGAGGACATTAACACAATTTTAGAAAGTGTTCCTGCTGAACGCCAAACACTATTATTCTCAGCTACAATGCCTCCTGCAATTCGTAAAATTGCAGACACTTTCATGACTAACCCTGAAAGCGTAAAAATTGCAGCTAAAGAATTAACAGTAGATAACATCGAACAATTCTTTGTTAAATCTCAAGAACGTGAAAAATTCGACATCTTAGCTCGTTTATTAAACGTTCAACAACCAGAATTAGCAATCGTTTTCGGTCGTACTAAACGTCGTGTTGACGAATTAGCTCAAGCTTTAACAGTTCGCGGTTACCTTGCTGAAGGTATCCATGGTGACCTTTCACAAGCTAAACGTCTTTCTGTATTACGTCAATTTAAAGAAAATAAAATTGATGTATTAGTAGCAACTGACGTAGCTGCACGTGGATTAGATATCTCAGGCGTAACACATGTTTACAACTTTGATATTCCACAAGATCCTGAATCATACGTTCACCGTATCGGACGTACAGGTCGTGCTGGTAAAAAAGGTAAAGCTATCACATTCGTAACACCTCGTGAAATGGGTTACTTACGTATTGTTGAAGAAACAACTAAAAAACGTATGACTCCACTTGAGCCACCAACAGCTGCAGAAGCTATTGTAGGCCAACAAAAATTAGCAGTAGAACAATTAGAAGAACTAGTAGCGAAAAACACTTTCGGCGATTACCGCGAAATGGCAGATCAATTACTAGAAAAACACAATGCAACTGATTTAATTGCAGCAGCATTACGCTTCTTCACTAAAGAGCCAGATGATACACCAATCAAAATCTCTGAAGAACGTCCATTACCAATGCGCGGTGGTCGCGGTGGCGGTAACGGCGGTCGTGGTGGCCGTTCAGGCGGATACCGTGGCGGAAATGGCGGCGGTTCTCGCGGTCGTTCAGGCGGCGGAGATCGTGGTGGCCGTTCAGGCGGATACCGTGGTGGCGAACGTCGTGAAGGTTCATCATCTCGCGGTGGCGAACGCTCATCATCTCGTGGTGGCGAACGTCGTCCATCAACAGGCGGAGAACGCTCATCATCTCGTGGTGGCGAACGTCGCCCATCAACAGGCGGAGAACGTCGTCGTCCATCAACAGGTGGCGAACGTCGTCGTCGTCCATCTAGCGAAGACTAATCAATTAAAAATTCAACTCGTGAATGAGCTATCTCATTCACGAGTTTTTTTTATGAAACTCTTTTATCGAATGTAACGTATACTAAATAGAGGTAACTTTGTGTTAGGAAGGGAATGTTATAAATACATAGGAGAGGAGTGGTTTATGTGAGTACGCAATTAAAGTATCAAATTGATCCTATGGGGTTAAGGGTATGGAGAATCCATGCGAGCATTACAGCTTTTTTCACCTTGCTATTAACAGCAGGTGTATTTGTTTTAAGTTATTTTTTTGATTGGTACGGTTGGATACAATACGTAGTATTAGGCATTTGGCTGATAAGTTCATTTTTGGGGATTTATTTATTTCCTAAAATCCGATGGAATAAATGGAGATATGAAGTGAGAGAACAGGAAATTGAAATTCAATCCGGACTTTTTGTTGTTGAAAGAACATTAGTACCGATGATTCGTGTGCAGCATGTGGATACGATTCAAGGACCTATTTTAAAAAAATATAATCTTTCGGAAATGTCGATTTCTACTGCAGCAACAACACATGTTATTCCAGCGCTTGTTATGGAAGAAGCAGATGAGTTACGCATGAGAATTTCTAAATTAGCAAGGGTGGCTGAAGAAGATGTCTAAACAGCCTATTCTACATTTACACCCCATTACGATAGCAATTAATTTTGTAAAACAGATAAAGAGTTTTTTAATTCCTATGCTAATTATCGTATTTAGTAGAGGCATTCATTTTACGATTAATCCGAAGAACGAAAACTTCTATCCATCACTTATTACAGCTGGTGCAACGCTCTTTTTCTTATTTATTTTATTACTTATATCATTTATTCAGTGGCGGAAATTTGTCTATTGGTTTGAAGAGGGTGAACTTCGTATTGAAGATGGGCTTTTTATAAAAAAAAAACGCTATATTCCATTTGAACGCATCCAAACTTTAAATTATAAAGAAGGGATTTTACATAGGCCCTTTAAATTAGTGAAAGTTGAAATTGAAACAGCTGGTGATAATGCAGGAGATGCAGAAGCTGTTTTAACTGCAGTTTCAAAAGAACAAGCAAAGCAAGTTGAAATAGAAATGAAAAAATCTACACAGAAAAATAATGGGTATGCGGTCGATGAAAACGATGAAATTTTCGAGATACCTGAAGTTGAGAAAAAACGCATCTATACGATGAGTAAAAAAGATTTAGTATTATTAGCAACTACTTCAAGTAGTATGGGGATTCTGTTTTCTGGGCTTGCAGCAATTGCCTCTCAATTTAATGATTTAATTCCTTATGAAGAAATTTATGGAGAAGTAAAAAATATCGTTCGATTCGGTATATTTTTTATCATAATTTTAGTATTAGTCGTCATTCTTTTATCATGGCTTGTAGCAATAGCGATTTCCTTTATAGTTAATTACGATTTTCGATTGGAAAAGCAAGAACAAAAATTATTCATTTCAAAAGGACTATTAGAGAAAAAAAGTATCACATTGCCTATGCAACGCATCCAAGGTATAAGAATAGTAGAAAATCCAATACGCCAAATTTTTGGTTATTGTCGAGTAGTTTTAGATAGCGCAGGAAGCTCAGGGGATGAAAAAGAAGATAATGTTGTTATTCTGCCCTTTATTAAGAAAAAGCAGGCAATTGTCATTTTAGAGGAATTATTTCCAAGGTATGAATGGGACTTACCAATTAAAAAGGTACCACGTAAAGCTTTACTACGCTATTTATTGAAACCTGTTTATTTTCTTGTCATACCATTGGTAGCCACGAGTTATTTCTTATTTCCATACGGCGTATTATCACTTCTTTTTGTACCGATCTTCGTCCTATGGGCATATTGGAAATACCGTACGGCAGGTTTCGCTTTAGGTAAATTACAATTACTGCTGATATATCGAGGAATCAGTCGAGTGACCTTTGTTACTACAAAAAACAAAATACAGTCTATGACTTTAAAGCAAAGCTATTTCGCTGAAAGAAAAGACATTGCAAGCATTCAAATGGACATTATGTCGAGTGATAGTGGCTTTACAGGTTATGCTAAGCACTTTGATTTAGAAGATATGCAAGAAATGATGGAATGGTATAAACCGAACTAGCTGTTTTTAATAAATAAAAAAACGAGGACTATGTTAAGAAAGGCAGATTCAAGAAAAGGTTAAAGTACACTTCTTCTTGAATCGTCGGGCCAAACTTCACGATTCCTCGTTTTATTTTAGTAATTTCTACGATTTTTATCCTGTTGCCAGCGTGCAATGCGCTTAGGGTGGAATTGAATCAGTCCAAGAATGAAACCTACAGCTAAGCCACCTAAGTGTGCGGTAACATTAATATTAGGTTGAATAAATGTCATTGCAACCGAAATAGCTACTATAGGAATAATTAGTTGCTTGAACTGAGGCATCGTTTTACGTGTGTAATAAACCAAGGCTAAATAAGCACCGAAAACGCCGAAGATAGCTCCACTTGCACCGACAGATGTATAATTGAGTGGTTGAACAAAAAATGTTAAAACATTGGCTATAATACCAGATAACATATAAATGGTGAAGAATCTTAATTTACCTGCTAAACGTTCGAGCTCTGGTCCGAAAACATAAAGAGCAAACATGTTGAACAGGAGATGTAAAAAGCCGGCGTGAAGAAATATGCCAGTAACTAGACGCCAATATTCTCCTTGAGAAATTAAATAGTTGAAAGTTACACCAAATTGAAAAATATTATCATGCACGGACGGAACTAAGCCTAGTACATAAATAACTAGGTTAATACCTATTAATACAGAAATAACGGGGTAATACTGAATGTATTGGGAAAGACTTTCTTTTCGATTAAACATATATTCACCTCATCATGTAATATAATTAGTATACATTGAATGAATCTGAGTGAGAAGGGAGAGCATACGATGATTAAGGGTATTGGATTAGATATCATAGAAATCGCACGAATACAAAAATCAAATGATGCAAGTCCTCGTTTCAAAGAAAGAATTTTAACACCAAGAGAGCTCTCTATCTTTGAACAATTAAAATCTAGAAGACAATTAGAATTTTTAGCAGGCCGTTTTTCTGCGAAGGAAGCCTATTCTAAGGCAAATGGAACGGGTATAGGTAGAAGTTGTAAACTTCAAGATATTGAAATTTTGCCGAATGAAATAGGGAAGCCGATTTTGTATTACCAAGGGAAAGTAGTGAATGGCTTTGTCAGTATTACACATTCCAAAGAATATGCAGCAGCACAAGTTATTTTGATGGAAAATCTTTAAAAAAAGGTTAAAAAAATAAAATGTCGGGTAAAGAATATCGTCGTGAGGGAATAAAAATTTGTTGTTCATACTGCATTCATATTTACCTGTTGCCAGGATAAGTCTATACTAATAAGAAATGATAGTAAAAGAGGTAATGAGTGTGTATAATACAATGTCTTTTAGACCAACAAAGGCAGTAATCGATTTAACAGCTATTCGAAAAAATGTAGAAAATTTACGTGAACATATAGCAATAGGTACAGAAATAATTGCTGTAGTGAAAGCAAATGCTTATGGACACGGAGATCTTGAAGTTTCACGCGTTGCGTTAGAGGCAGGGGCATCAATGCTAGCCGTTGCGACACCAGAAGAAGCACTACATATAAGAGCAACTTTCAAAGAGGTGCCAATCCTTATTTTAGGAGCGGTTCCTGCGGCATTTGTACCTTATGCAGCACAACATAATATTACGCTGACTGTTTTCTCAGCACATTGGATTGATGAAGTTTCACGCCAATATCAAACACTTGAACAACCTGTGAAGGTTCATATCAAAGTAGATAGTGGAATGGGACGAATCGGTGTAACGATTGAGCAGGAACTACAAGAACTCTATCATGCAATCGAAAAAACTACTTTATTTGAATTAGATGGGATCTTTACACATTTTGCAACCGCAGATGAGGAAAATCCTGAATACTACGAACAACAAAAAACAAAATTCATTACGATGGTTAAATCTTTGCCAGCTAAACCACGTCTTGTTCATGCAGCTAACACAGCCGCAGCTCTCGTCAAAGATGGTGTAGAGTTTGATGCTGTAAGATATGGTATCTCTATGTATGGTCTATCTCCTTCAGCGTATGTAGAAAAACATTTGCCGTTCCCATTGTATCCGGCTATGCAAGTACAAACAGAAGTTGTCCATGTGAAAAAACTACATAAAGGTCAGCATGTAGGGTATGGTGCAACATATGAAGTCGAGCAAGAAGGCGAGTGGTTAGCAACTTTACCTATAGGATACGCGGATGGTTTAGTTCGTGGGCTACAAGGTCAAGAAGTACTTATTCGTGGAGTAAGAGCAGAAATAGTAGGTCGAGTATGCATGGACCAAATTATGGTTAAATTACCATTCCAGGTTCCTGTAGGCGAACCAGTTACGCTAATTGGTAAACAGGGTGATGATGAAGTAACATTACAAGAGTGGGCCGATCGATTACAGACAATTGTCTACGAAATGGCATGCTTATTATCCCCAAGAGTAACAAGAATCTATCTTTAAGATTCAATACAAGTAATTTCTTGTTATAGTTTTATTTTTACTAACTTTCAGAAAAAATACATTTTTTAACGTCTTTTCTATTAAAAATACCTTCCCTTTATACATCTATGATGTTAAGATAGTTGGTAAATAGATAGTTCGTTAAATTTATGGGAATTTTTTTGGAGGTGCTAGCTGTGTTGCAAAACAATGGAAATGAAAACATTCTACAAATGTCATCTAGTTTAATTACAGAAGAAATTGAGCAGGCCTATCAAAGTAAAGTGTCTAGAATTGAAGAAACTTTATATGTACCTACGAAACGCTATAAAAAAATTGAACAAAAAAATGATATGCGAGAAGCTATGATTAAGGGATATGGGGAAATGTCTCAAATTAATTTAGGCATATGCAGTGAATGTTTGCATTTAGAATATGAAGCAGAGCATATGATGGAGCGACTCGTCAGCGGAGGATGAAAATTTGAATGTAAAACGTGGAGACGTTTTTTTTGCTGATTTATCACCAGTAGTTGGATCTGAACAAGGCGGTACTCGACCAGTTTTGGTAATTCAAAACGATATCGGGAATCGTTTCAGCCCAACGGTGATTATTGCGGCAATAACAGCGCAAATTCAAAAAGCAAAGTTACCAACTCATGTAGAAATAAATGCAAAAAAATATGGTTTCGAGAGAGACTCAGTAATTTTACTAGAACAGCTTCGGACAATCGATAAATCTAGGCTAACAGATAAAATTACACAATTGGATGCTCCTTTGATGACTAAAGTTGAAGAAGCTTTAGAAATCAGTTTAGGATTACTCAAGTTTTAATTGGCTATACATATTTGTGATGCACCGGATTTGTTAATCTGGTGCTTTTTTTGTACAAAAAACACAAATAACTTATATCATTTGCTAATGTTTTTTCTAATAAAAGGTAAAAAAGTGAAAAAAAGTTTTTTATGTTATACAATCATAAGGAGAAGTAATAAGGAGGGTTATTGATTGAAAGCAACTATCATTCGATTTTTACGAGAAAATCTGCAACAAATTGAAGTAACGTGGAGAGAAAATCTTCAAAAAAACTATCCTGAACTTTATAAAGATAGTCTTCATCAACAGATTACTGAGCGTTCAATTAAACAATCCATTGAAATTCTCTCTGAATATTGTCAAACAGGTGACTTTGAAAAAATGGTAGAAGCATTGGTTAATTTAGAAAAACCAGCAAACCAACTTTTTAAATTTTACGAGATATTTGAAACAAGTACATATGATGTTTTGATTAGTCGTGAAGATAAAACACCACAAGAAATGCTAGAGATATTGAATGTTATACGAGTTATAAAAAAACGAATTTCACTTTTCTTTGTAGAGCAATATGAAGAAAAGTATCAAAATATCATACAGTTACAGAAGGTGAATTTGCAGGAATTATCTACACCAATTATGCCTATTTTAGAAAAGATTATTGTTCTCCCCATAATTGGCGTGGTAGATGCAGAACGTTCGAAACTATTGATGGAAAATATTCTAAATTCAGTTGTAGAAAAGAAAGCTGAAATTATTTTAATCGACATTACAGGCGTACCTTTTGTAGATTCTACAGTAGCTTTTCATTTACTCCAGTTAGTAAATGCTCTTCATATTATTGGGGCTAAGGGAATGTTAGTAGGTATTAAACCAGAAATTGCTCAAACATTTGTCGATTTATCTATAGATTTATCAAAGATAATAACGTTAGGAACATTGCAAGAGGGTATAGAATTAGCGTTAAAATACACAAATAGACAAATTAGTGAGGTGAAGCTTGATGGTTTCTAGTATTCCAATTTTAAAATTAAAAGACTGTTTAATTGTTTCTATTCAAATTGAATTAGATGATCCGACAGCATTGCAATTTCAAACCGATTTACTAAATAAAATACATGAAACAGGTGCTAGAGGTGTTGTGATTGATTTAACTTCAATCGATTTTATTGATTCTTTCATCGCTAGAATTATTGGAGATATTATCAAAATGACGGCCCTTATGGGTGCAAAGGTTGCGATTACAGGAATTCGACCAAGCATAGCCATTACACTTGTGGAATTAGGTATTTATCTAAAACAAGTCATTACTGCTTTAGACTTGGAGAGTGGCTTAGAAAAACTCCAATATGAATTGGGGGTCTAGCCTTATGATAGATTCATCGGTAGATATACAAACAGAATGGGATATCGTTGAAGCCCGTCAATTAGGTAGAAATGAAGCGAAGAAAATTGGCTTTGGAGCAGTGGACCAAGCGAGGATTACAACTGCAATTAGTGAACTGGCTCGAAATATTTATTTGTATGCAGAATCGGGCAGTATTTCAATAGAAATGATTGAAATAGAAGATAAAAAAGGAATCGTTATTACAGCAAAAGATGAAGGACCAGGAATTGAAGATATTCGTTTAGTTATGCAAGATGGCTATTCAACATCGCAAGGTTTGGGTGCAGGTTTACCAGGTGTTAGAAGGTTAATGGACGATTTTGAAATTCAGACCGAGGTGGATGAAGGGACAATTGTCAAAATAACTAAATGGCTACGGTAGGGAAGTGACGATAAAATGACGAAGGAAATAAAAAAGCAATATGGGATGCTGTTAGGTCAGTACTTAAAAAATCAAACAGAACGAAATCTATATCTAGGTCAAAATTTCAGTAGACGATTAGTTCAAAAAGATATTACACCTGAAGAGGTTATTAGTATTCACAAAGAGTCTTTAGAATTAATTTATAGTGGAAATGATGAAGAAAATTTTACAGATGATATGCGAAATGCACTCGATTTTTTAACAGAGTTTATGATTCAGTATGGTTTAGCATTGGGCGAGCATAAAACACTATTGAAAAATCAAGAAGAGATGGATCATGAATTAGAACTAGCTGCAAATGTTCAAAAAACAATGTTAAAAACAACGATTCCTGAAATGAATGGCTTGAGTATCGGGAGTATTTCTATTCCAGCTCGTAAAATGAACGGTGACTACGTTTATTTTCAAGGTGATGAAAAACGTTTCGTAGGTATAGGTGTGGCAGATGTGGTAGGGAAGGGTATTCCAGCTGCGCTGTGCATGTCTATGGTGAAAAATGGCCTTGATACACTAGGTCAACCAAGTATAAGCCCATCCTATGCTTTAGATGTACTGAATCGTATTGTAGAAAAAACAGTAGATGACAATATGTTTATTTCCATGTTTTATGGACGTTATGATGTCGTACAATCAAACTTCACTTATGCCTCGGCAGGTCATGAACCGGCTTTACTATATAAAGCAAAAGAAAAGAAATTTATTGAGTTAGAGTCTGAGGGTTTATTATTAGGGGTTCTTCCTGATGTCCATAATGTTGAAAAAAATATCATTCTGGAGAAAGATGATATGGTCATTATTATGACGGATGGTGTAACTGAGTGTAGAGTAGAAAATCGTTTTTTAGAGAAATCTGAAATTACGAATCTGATTTTTAAGCATAAGGAAAAATCTCCTCAAGCATTAGCGGAGGCAATTTTTGCGGAAATTGAAAAACTTGCCCAATTTAAGCCTTTGGCAGATGATTTAACTTTTGTTGTTATAAAAAAAGAAGAATAAAGGTTTAGATTGTTGTAGAAAAGGAAATTAATAATAAATAGACTGTAATGAAAATTGGGGTGCTAAAATGAATTTTAAAATAGAGATTGATCAAGAAGCAAACAAGGTGTTGGGAATGATGACTGGAGAAGTGGATGCGTTCACTGCTCCAAGCTTGAAAGAGCAACTATTAGGTGTTGATGTTCAAGAAGGAACGCTCGTAGAATTGAACTTATCAGAAGTAAGTTATATGGATAGTACGGGCCTAGGTGTTATTGTCGCTTTTTATAAAAATGTAACAGCAAATAAAGGTAAGCTAGTATTAGTTGGGTTGTCTCAAAGACTGCAAAGACTGTTTGATATAACAGGTCTTAGTGGTGTAATCCATATAGAGAAAGAAGGAGCCGTGAGCGACCATGAAAGAATTTGATTATTTTGAAATGCGCGTACCATCTAAAACACAATATGTAAGCGTAGCACGTCTGGCGATTTCAGGATTAGCCAATCGTCTAGGGTTTTCTTATGACGATATTGAAGATATTAAAATCGCTACAAGTGAAGCAATCACTAATGCGATTCAACATGCATACCCTGAAGAGGAACAAGGGGAAGTAGTTGTTGGATGTGCTGTATACTCTGATAAAATTGAAATTATGATAGCCGATTATGGCAGAAGCTTTGATTTTGAAGAGGTGAAAGAAAAGGTTGGACCTTATGACGAGAATACGAATGCAGAATTTATACGTGAAGGTGGTCTCGGATTATTTTTAATTGAAAGCTTAATGGATGAAGTCAAAGTACTCAATGACAACGGTGTTACTGTTTTCATGACAAAATATGTTGCACGAGAGCAGGTGAAGGAGTATGTGGAAACGGACACCTTCTAGATCTGCCTCTAAAGAACAAGTTTTAGAGTGGATTCAAAAATATCAAGAAACTGAAGATGATGATGCACAAACAAATTTAGTGTTACATTATCAATATTTAGTCGAGTCGATTGCTCGAAAATATTCAAATGGCCGTTCCTACCATGATGATATAGTGCAAGTAGGTATGTTAGGTTTACTAGGTGCTATTCGTCGCTTTGATTCAAGTTTTGGAAGAAGTTTTGAAGCCTTTGCTGTCCCAACAATCATCGGAGAAATCAAACGGTTTTTACGTGATAAAACTTGGGATGTGCATGTTCCTAGACGGATTAAAGAATTAGGCCCACGAATTAAAGCGACAATTGAGGCACTAACGATTGAACTTCAACGTTCACCTTTAATCTCAGAAATAGCTGAGCGTTTAGAGGTAAGCGATGAAGAAATTCTTGAAGCAATGGAAATGGGACGAAGCTACCAAGCACTTTCGATGGATCATTCGATAGAATCAGATTCTGATGGTAGCACGGTAACGCTTTTCGATGTAGTAGGTAGAGAAGATGAAGAATATGAAAAAACAAACCGCAGAATGATTGTCGCAGATGCAATGAGTGTTCTGTCGGAGCGTGAAAAGCAAATTATTCAGCTGACTTACTTGGAACAACTCAGTCAGAAGGAAGCAGGAGAAAAACTCGGTATTTCTCAAATGCATGTTTCTAGACTCCAACGAAAGGCTATAAAGAAATTGCAACAAGCGATTATTTCCTCCGGGGGTGTATAGCATATGAACACTATTGGGAGAAATGATTTCCTTCATTATACAACGATGGTGAGTGCGAAGAATAATGCATTAGTTAGTGGCGATCGGCTTAAGGCTATATTATCAGATGTGGACTTCACTGCCGTTCTTGTAGATGGCTTAGGAAGTGGAGCAGGGGCAAATGCTTCTGCTTCCATAGTCATTGAAGAACTAGAAAAATCACCAGCTATTAAATTAGACTCACTTTTAGAAAAAAGTAATGAGCGTATGATTGGGATGAGGGGTGCAGTAGCAGCTGCAATTCGTATTAAATTCAAACGCAAAATAATCGAATTCTCAAGTATCGGAAATATATCCTGTTATATTTTTCGGCAACATAGTAAAAAGATTATTTATCCAAGACAGATGATGGGCTATTTATCAGGAAGTCCTAAAAAATTTACGGTTCAAGCGTTAGAATACCAATCAGGAGATTTCTTTTTTTTACATAGTGATGGACTAGAAATTAACGAAGCTAAACATCTTTTAAATGAGGAAGAGTTTATTAGAGCACAGTCAGCTCGTTCAAATTACATTATCTTTCATAATGATGATGCAAGTTTTATAGCAGGGCGCCTATTCTGATTAGAATGGGCTTTTTTTATGTGGATTTGCTACACTGATACTATTGGAGGGATTTACATGGAAAATGAAGTAATTAACAAATTGATAGCAAGCGAGCTACAAATTAGACCCAATCAAGTGAAGCAGGTAATCGCTTTATTAGAAGAAGGCAATACGGTACCATTCATCGCTCGATATCGTAAAGAAGTAACAGGTTCTTTAGATGAGGTACAAATAAAAGGAATTGAAGATCGCCACCAATATATTCAACAGTTAGAGAAACGTAAAGAAGAAGTTATCCGACTAATAGATGAACAAGGTAAACTAACCGAAAAACTGATAGCGGATATTCAAAAAGCTACAGTACTAAAAAAAGTAGAAGATCTATACAGACCATATAAACAAAAACGAAAAACGCGCGCTACTGTTGCGAAAGCAAAAGGTTTAGAGCCATTAGCTGATTGGTTATTATTACAAAAAAGTGAGTATGCTACTGGTTATGCTCAAAAATTCATTACGGAAGAAGTTCCTTCAGTAGAAGAAGCCTTGCAAGGAGCATGTGATATTTTAGCCGAACGATTTGCAGATGATCCATCTATTCGTGAGCAAATTCGAAAAATCACTTGGAAACAAGCTAAAATTCTTACAGCTGTTAAAGATCAAGAAAAAGATGAAAAAGCAGTTTTTGAAAACTACTATGACTATTCTGAGCCCGTTATAAAAATTGTTCCGCACCGTACACTTGCAATTAATCGTGGAGAAAAAGAAGGTATTTTAAAAGTATCAATCGTTTCCTCTGTTGAACAAATTCATCAAGTGATGCGTCATAAATGGATTACTAAATCAAATTCTCCAGCAGCTAAAATTATTGAGGAAGCAATTGTAGATAGCTACAAGCGTTTACTTGAACCGTCTATTGAACGTGAAATTCGTACAGAATTAACGGAAAAAGCAGAAAACCAAGCAATACATATTTTTTCTGAGAATTTGAGAAATCTATTGCTTCAGCCACCGATGAAAGGGAAATATGTGTTGGGCCTCGATCCAGCGTATCGTACAGGCTGTAAATTGGCTGTAGTAGATGATACAGGGAAAATGCTTGAGATTTCTGTAATTTATCCACATCCGCCAAAACCAAAACTTACAGAGGCTAAACAAATTTTCTTGGATATTTTAAAACGATATCCAATTGATATTATCGCTATAGGAAATGGTACAGCTTCACGTGAATCGGAATCGTTTGTAGCTGAAACATTAAAAGATAGTGATCGTAATGCTGCATATGTCATTGTCAATGAAGCAGGGGCAAGTGTATACTCAGCTTCTGAAGTAGCACGCGATGAATTCCCGGACTTACAAGTTGAACAACGTAGTGCGGTTTCAATTGCTCGTCGACTACAAGATCCACTAGCAGAACTTGTGAAAATTGAACCAAAAGCTGTAGGTGTTGGCCAATACCAACATGATGTTTCTCAAAAGAAATTAGTAGAATCACTTGATTTCATTGTTGAAACAGCGGTTAACCAAGTAGGGGTGGATGTGAATACAGCCTCGGTCTCATTGTTACAACATGTTTCAGGACTATCAAAAACAGTCGCTGAAAATATTGTTCATACGCGTGGGGAGAATGGTAGATTTACGGCCAGAACACAATTGAAAAAAATACCACGTCTTGGAGCGAAAACATATGAGCAGGCCATTGGATTCTTACGGATTTCAAATGCTAAAAATCCTTTAGATGCTACAGGGATACACCCTGAAAGTTACGCATTGGCTAAAGGTATATTAGAGAAGGCTGGTTTAACAACTAAACTAATTGGCACACAAGAGGCAGAAAAAGCAATTACAGCTTTAGATGTTTCAGAAATTGCAAATGAATTTGAAGTTGGCGAAATTACAGTGAATGATGTCATTGACATGTTAATGAAGCCTTCACGCGACCCACGAGATGCTTTTCCACAACCACTTCTAAAACAAGATGTGCTTAAAATGGCGGATTTAAAAGTTGGCATGGAATTACAGGGGACTGTGCGTAATGTAGTAGACTTTGGTGCATTTGTAGATATTGGTGTGAAGCAGGATGGAATGGTTCATATTTCAAAATTGAAAAAAGGTTTTGTAAAGCATCCACTTGATGTTGTATCTTTAGGTGACATTGTAACAGTTTGGGTTGACCAAATTGATGAGAAGAAAGGGCGCGTAGCTTTAACAATGCTTGCACCTGAAGTGAAGTGATTTTTAAAAGTGGGGAGGATATTCTCTCCACTTCTTTCTATATAGAAGAAAGGGGTATTTTACAGTGACAGATGAACAATTAACAGAATGGGTGAAAGCTACTTCTGAAAACTATTTTAATAAACCGTTTATACATAAAGCATTTTTTAATAATAGACTGCGAACAACAGGTGGTCGTTATTTATTGAAAACACATAATATAGAAATCAATCCAAAATACTTAAAGCAGTTAGGCGAAGCAGAAGTCACGGGTATAATTAAACATGAATTATGTCATTATCATTTACATATAGAAGGAAAGGGCTATAAGCATGGTGATCGAGATTTTAAAGCACTATTACGTATAACGGGTGCACCACGTTATTGTTCATCATTAGAGGAGACAAAACATGTTTATATTTGCATGAAATGTGGCTTGGAGTATAAAAGAAAGAGAAGAATAAACACCGACAAATACCGTTGTAGCAAGTGTTTAGGACTTATATTGAAAAAACATTAAAGTTTTTTTAGAAAAACAGTTGACGTTTTAAATATATCCCTCTATAATAGTAAAAGTCGACAAGGTGATACGCACTAAGTGACACACACTAAACGACATTCATATTATTCCGTTGTAGCTCAGTTGGTAGCAGCATCTGACTGTTAATCAGAGGGTCGCAGGTTCGAGTCCTGCCAACGGAGCCATATGGCCCCTTGGTCAAGCGGTTAAGACACCGCCCTTTCACGGCGGTAACACGGGTTCGAATCCCGTAGGGGTCACCATTTAAATATTGGTCTGGTAGTTCAGCTGGTTAGAATGCCTGCCTGTCACGCAGGAGGTCGCGGGTTCGAGTCCCGTCCAGACCGCCATTTAAATTAAATTTTAATATTGGGATATAGCCAAGCGGTAAGGCAATGGATTTTGATTCCATCATGCCCTGGTTCGAATCCAGGTATCCCAGCCATCTTTATTTCCCACGAGTCATTAGCTCAGTTGGTAGAGCATCTGACTTTTAATCAGAGGGTCGTAGGTTCGAATCCTACATGACTCACCATTTCTTTTTAAAAAAAGTTATTGACAAATGACTTATTGAATGTTATTATAATAAAGCATTCTTTAGAGAAGCGGCCGTGGCGGAATGGCAGACGCGCTAGGTTGAGGGCCTAGTCGAGATTACTCGGTGGAGGTTCAAGTCCTCTCGACCGCACCAAAAAAACTTACATTATAATATGCGCCCATAGCTCAACTGGATAGAGTACCTGACTACGAATCAGGCGGTTGGAGATTCGACTTCTTCTGGGCGCACCATATTTTTCTTTACCATGCGGGTGTAGTTTAGTGGTAAAACCTCAGCCTTCCAAGCTGATGATGGGAGTTCGATTCTCCTCACCCGCTCCATATTTTATACATGAACCTTGAAAACTAAACAATCATGAAGTTAATCAATATAAAGTCTTATTCACTTTTAAATAAGTGGTAAGCAAACAAAAGTCTTTCTTTTTAAGAAAGCAACAAGCAGTTAGTTACTTGTAACTAACACGCTAGCAAAGCAAATGAGCTTTCAAACACTTTTTATGCAGAGTTTGATCCTGCCTCAGGACGAACGCTGGCGGCGAGCCTAATCCATCCAAGATGAGCGAATGATGAAGAAGCTTGCTTCTTCTGATTTAGCGGCGGACGGGTGAGTAACACGTGGGCAACCTGCCCTACAGATTGGGATAACACAGTGAAAATTGTGCTAATACCGAATAATACATTTT
>JAGHSJ010000313.1 GCA_018065935.1 Candidatus Kurthia equi | reverse complement strand
AGCATTGATAAGTTCTGCTCGATATTTTAAATTTAGCGCTTTCAAATCTAAAAAATTAATCATCTTTCTTTCATTCATTCATTTGGAATATAAAGTTCAGCTGTACCTAGAATACATAACTTGTCTTGAACAGTCGCAATGGTTTTAAAAACCACCCTTTTTTTGTCAATTAAAATATCGGTGACTTCAATCTGAAAAAGGACAACTTCATCTAAATATACTGGTTTGAGAAATTTAATTTCAGATTTTAAATAAATACAACCAGGACCCGGAAGTTCATTTGCAAAAAGCATTGAGAATATACTGTTTAATAAAGCACCATGTACAATCCGCTTACCAAAAATCGAGTTTTGAGCATATTCTTCATCTAAATGAACAGGGTTAATATCACCCGATAATTGCGAAAATAAATAGACTTGCTCGGCAGAAAAACTCTTTTCAGCTATTACCTGATCGCCTACCTGAATCTGTGTGATATCTAAATTATTCACAAATTATCCTAAAAACTTCTCATATTCTTGCAAAATTTCATAATATGCAGAAGCTGGGTAAATATAAAAATTATCTAAATCATTGTCCGAAACATGTTTTGCACCCAATCTCATATGGAAATTATGGACACCCGTATTTTCCTTTCTGACATTAAAATGTGATTGTTCAAATTCAATTTCTTCAAAAGCAATTTTATAAATTAATAATGCACTTTCAATAGCAGCATAGCGCGTTTTATTCGAATTTAAAATCCAGCTCCCCCAACAAAACGATTTGGGATGATCTTTAAAATCATATAAACGTACGGTCCCAATTCTTTCATTATTGTCATTTCTTTCAATAATAAAATAAAACTCCTTTAAGCTAAGCTCTCTATCTTTATATTCTTTTATCCATTTTGCTTGTTCACTTATAAGCGCTGTTGACTGAGATATATGTTTATTTAAGTCAGGATTATTACGTAAATCACAAATAAACTCAGCATCAGACTCTTCGACTAATCGAAAATGGATCGTTTTAGCTGTTAAGTGTTTAAATTCCATATTTAGTGGCCTTTAAAAATTCATCATAATCACGAATATAATCTGATTCATCATAATACTCGCTAGCTAAGACCATCAGCACACAATCATCAGAGAAATCATGCATTTCTCTCCATTTCAGACTTTCAATTAATAAGCCCTTCTTAGGAGAAGATAGAATAATTTCTTCCTTATAATAGCCATCATCTAAAACGAAACGGCATTGCCCATGCAAACATATAGCCACTTGTTTTAAATTTTTATGCGCATGAAATCCACGTGGAGCATTTTGCGTGTTCTGAAAAATATAATAAACGCGTTTCAATTCAAATGGGATTGATTGCATTGATTCTAATACAACCAATCCACCTCTTTCATCACTCAAATCTGGTAGATCAATTAACTTCACAAGACTCATAAACTTTCATGCACTAACGAAATTAAGTACTGACCATAATCATTTTTACTCATGCTTTGGCCAATTTCTAAAACCTGCTTTTTGCTTAACCAGCCTTGATTAAGTGCAATTTCCTCCAGGCAGGCCACTTTATAGCCCTGACGTTTTTCCAACGTTTCTACAAATTGAGCGGCTTCAAGCAAACTGCTATGCGTACCGGTATCTAGCCAGGCAAAACCACGCCCCAGCAATTCAACATTTAAATCACCACGCTCTAAATACATCTGGTTCACTGTGGTAATTTCTAACTCACCACGCTCTGAAGGTTTTACCTGCTTGGCAATCTGAATGACGTCATTGTCATAGAAATAAAGCCCTGTTACGGCAAAATTGGATTTGGGATGCTTCGGTTTCTCTTCTAGAGATACTGCACGTCGCTGTTCATCAAACGCAACCACGCCAAAACGCTCCGGATCTTTCACCTGATAACCAAAAACCGTTGCTCCTTGGCCACGTGCAACCGCCTGTCTCAACATCGGCGTAAAGCCTTGACCATAAAAAATATTATCGCCAAGCACTAGGCAAACATTACTGTCGCCAATAAAGTCTTCACCAATAATAAATGCCTGTGCCAAACCATCCGGGCTTGGCTGAATCGCATATTGCAGGCGAATACCAAATTGTGAGCCATCCCCCAGCAGGCGTTCAAAACTTTCTTTATCTTCAGGTGTGGTAATAATTAATACATCTTGAATACCGGCCAGCATCAATACAGATAGTGGATAATAAACCATAGGTTTATCATAAATTGGCAAGAGCTGTTTCGATACACCTTTGGTAAGTGGATATAAGCGCGTACCTGAACCGCCAGCGAGAATAATCCCTTTTGTATTTGTGGTCATTATGATTGCACACCTAATCTTTCACGTTGATAGCTACCATCTTGAACTCGACGGCACCACTGTAAATTATTTAAATACCATTCGATAGTTTTACGGATACCCGTTTCAAAGGTTTCTTGTGGCTTCCAGTTGAGTTCTTTGGCAATTTTTGCAGCATCAATCGCATAACGTAAATCATGCCCAGGACGATCCGTTACATAGGTAATTAAAGATGCATAAGCAGTTTGGTCTGCTCTTGGGCTTAACTCATCCAGCAATGCACAAATGGTTTTTACCACTTCAATATTCTGCTTTTCGTTATGACCACCAATATTATAGGTTTCCCCTACTTTTCCTTGGGATGCGACACAATATAAAGCTCGGGCGTGGTCTTCCACATAGAGCCAATCGCGAATTTGCTGACCATTACCATAAACAGGCAATGCTTTACCTTCCAGGGCATTTAAAATGACCAATGGAATCAGTTTTTCCGGGAAATGGTAAGGGCCATAATTATTCGAGCAATTGGTCACAATTGTAGGTAAACCATAAGTTCGATACCAGGCACGAACCAGATGATCTGAACTTGCCTTGCTCGCAGAATATGGAGAACTTGGCGCGTAGGGTGTCGTTTCTGTAAATAGATCGGTGGTTCCTTCCAAATCTCCATAAACTTCATCTGTTGAAATATGATGAAAACGGAAACGTGCTTTTTTGTCCGAATCTAAAGCCATCCAATATTTGCGTATTACTTCTAGTAAGGTATAGGTACCCACAATATTGGTCTGAATAAATGCAGCAGGACCATCAATTGAACGGTCTACATGTGATTCTGCTGCCAAATGCATGACAATATCTGGTTGAAAGCCTGCAATGACTTGTTCTAATGCTGCTATATCGCAAATGTCGATTTGTTGAAATGAATAGCGTTTATTATTTTCTACTTCTACCAGAGACTCTAAATTGCCTGCATAAGTGAGTTTATCAATATTTAAAACTTCATCCTGAGTATGATTGATAATATAGCGAATAACAGCGGATCCAATAAAACCCGCTCCACCAGTAATTAAAAACTTCATTATCTAAAACCAATCAACATTCACTTGAATTATATTCTGTTATTTAATAAATCACATTAAAAAAGAGAACAAATAAATCTGTCCGACTTATCTGCCACTTTTATAAATTGATATTTACTTAAAACATCACTATATGCAGAGGCAGCGAGCTGAGATCGTTTGGTAGAGTCTTTAATAAGGATTGCTAAATTTTCAGCTAAGCTTCCGATATCTCCACATTTTGCCATCAATCCATTTTCACCCTGACGAATAATCTGCTGAACACTAATATGGTCACTCGCAATGACTGGTTTGCCCCAAGCAAAAGCATCTAATATGGCTAAGGGTTGGGTATCATTCATGGTAGGAACAAGTGCTATATCAATATCTCTATAAAATTTTCTTTTATCTTCACCACCAATCCAACCCAAAAATTCAACTTCATTTTCTAAATTTAAATCTTTAACTTGCTGAATTAAAGCTTCTTTCTGTTCACCCTCCCCCGCAATAAGTAACTTAACCTTATATTTTTGTTTTTTTAATTGATCTACAGCAGAAATTGCTAAATGTGTACCTTTATATTCAACCAATCGCGTCATTACTCCCAAAAAAACAGGTTGGCTAAAAGTTTCTGGAAAAACTGGTTTTTCTTCGGGCAAATGAATTAAATTTGAAATAACGGTCTGTGGTTTTTTGGTTAAATCTAAGCCTTTCTTTTTTGCTGCTTCTGCAACACATTGCGCTACATAAGGCGTAATATGAATAAATCCATCCGCTCTCACCGTTCTTTTCACATTATGACTGTGATTCATCGCAATAACAGGGCATTTTATTCGTGCAAAAAACATTGCATTTTTAAATAAATAAACCGCACGCCCACTATGAGCAATCACTACATCAGGACGATAGGTACGCAACCATAGAGCCAGCCTCACAGCAGCTAATAGATCATAGAACCCTGAACTATTTAGACAAAATCTTGGATAGTTTTCAGATCTTAATTCTTTATTTTCATCACCATACACCAGGATACCCTCATGTCCTTTACTGGCTAATGCATCAAAAGTATTGAGCATAGCTTGCCAACGACCACCTGAAGCATCGCCATATACAGTGTGAACTATCTTTAATTTTTTCAAGAAAAAAAACCTTTTTAAGCAGATTTGACCAATTGTTCATTGGATCCACATTCTAATATTTTCAGTCGGGATAAACCATTACATCTTTCAAAATAATCCTTTGCATAGCCGCTTTACGTCACGCCTCTGACAAGATTATAGAATTTTGTTACCATACAAAACAGATAGAGCAAACATTCAATTATGATGAAAAGCAAACCTAGTCTCGCAGTT
>JAGHSJ010000158.1 GCA_018065935.1 Candidatus Kurthia equi | reverse complement strand
CTCTTATTTTTAGTTATTGTTTTAAAATTTTTCTTTAATACAAATACTACAGCTTGGCCTATACTATAACCCACAAATGCGTTAATAAAACCAGCTACAGCTTTTGATATAGTTCGAGCTTTTTTTGTTTTAACGTTTAAATTAACCAAACCTTTATAAACTGCTTTTGTAAGTTTTTCTACGGTCTTATTTTTATCCATAAGTTTTTTTACCTGGCTTTTTAATCCAGATTTCATTGCTTTCTGAAGTGGGCCAAGATATGGAATTAAAGAGATTGCCGCATTAATACTATTAGCTATATCTCTAGTTCTCAAATCTAAAAGTCCATTTGGATCTACTTTCATCACTGGGTTTCCACTAGTGTAAATATAGCCATTTTGGGATAACGGTTCATTGTCATCTCCTGGATGTGGGTCTAGCGCCAAGAAAGAACCATTTGCTGGATTATAATAACGGGCTTGTAAATAGTAGTTCTTCGTTTCATCATCATAATAGTAACCAGCGTAACGAATTGGGTTCGCTTTTGCTAAAGCACCTTCAGCAGCAAGAATATTTCCGTATGCATCATATGTGTATGAGCCAACTTCATTATCTTCACTATCACGAATGCTTAAGACATCACCACGATGGTTTGTGATGAATTGATATGCTTTCGTTTCAAAATTATTTGCATCATTTTTCGTTTTCACTATCATACCAAGTGGTGTATAACCATTCCATTCATATGAACGGTACTCAGTTACAGCATCATTTACTTTCACAACTTCCATATCTAATACTTCATCATTATAGAAGTATTCATGTGTTGTATCACCAACTGTTTTTGTTAAACGTAAACCATTTTCATCATATGTGTAAGATGCAATTAGTTTACCCTCAAGTGTGTCTACTTGAGTAAGACGTTGTTGCTGGTTGTACGTGTACTTATAGTTTTCATCTTGTAGCAAATTACCATCTTTATCATATTCAAACGCTGTATCATTTTTCGTTTTAATTTGATTCGCATCGTTATACGTAAATGTAGAAACGATTCCATTGACATCCGATTGCGTTCGATTTCCTACAGCATCGTATTCATAAGAATTAATCGTGCCATCTGATAAAGTTTCTTTGATTAATTGATCGTTCTTATCGTATTCAAATAAACTTGAAGTATCATTCACTGTTTCTTTTGAAATATTCCCATTTTTTGTGTATTCATAAGCAATTTCAAAAGGTGTTTGTTGTTTCGTTGTATAAACTAATGAATTTATTAAGTTACTATCATTCGTTTTTGCAACTTGTACAAGTAAATCAGCATTTAATGTTAAAGTTGTTTGACTATTCGCAATATCTGTATCAACTGTATACGTATGAGCGTTTGTACCGTCCAGACCATACTTCAGTTGATCTATGTCATCACTATTTTCTTTATGAGGTCCCGTCATAAAAATGCGGATTTACAACGTTAAGCCCTTACAGGTACTTCAAAATGCTTGATATAACAACGATAAGGAATGACTGTCTTATAAACGACGGATTTTGATACAACATCTTTACGCTGCTAAAAGTAGCTATATTTTGAGCATAATTCGTTTCAAAACATTGCTCAAAAACAAAATCTTAATAACTAGCGTTAAGAAGATTCCTTATCGTTGTAAATCCGCGAAAATCTGACGGGACCCCATATTTAAGCTCTCAATAAAACGCAAAAAGGCCTTTAGAAAGGCCTTCGCTAAACAACTATTATTTATAATTCTAGGTCATTATTGTGATCTTCTACTTGCTGTTTATGCCTTTTGCCTTCTATATCTATTTGATTTATCTCAAATACAGTAGGCTTAACATTGTTAAATCCTTTTTCTTTAAATAGTTGTTGGGTTTTAGATTTTACATATTGCATTACTTCTTTCATAGCATTTTTTGGATTTTTAAAATAAACTTCGATAAAATTTTTAACCCCTTGATAAGTAGATTCTAATTCTAGCTGTAATTTTTCAGCATGGCCGGCTAGTCGCCAGTTA
>JAGHSJ010000004.1 GCA_018065935.1 Candidatus Kurthia equi | reverse complement strand
GTATTAATTATTTCTCTTGTAATTGCTGTAGTGTTTATCACACTATTTACAAAACGAATAAGAAATCGCTTAGATAAAATTACACATGTATTAAAAGAGGCAGGTATGGGGAAATTCACTTCTCAATTAGTTGATAAAACAGGCGATGAATTATCACAAGTCTCTACTAGCTATAATGCGATGTCATTGAATTTGAAACAATTAATTAAAAAATTACCGTTAACTCAAATGAAGTGAAAACGGATGCTGTTCAATTGCTAGATAATGCACAATCAACTGAACAATCAAATACGCAAATGGCTAATTCAATCATTGGCATTTCTAAAAATGTAGAACAACAGCAATCCATGGTTGAACAAAGTGCGAACGCTGTAAATGATGTGACACAAGGTATTGTCCATATAACAGATAATACGCTAGCTGTGGCAGATACGACGCAGATTTCTATGGAAAAAGCGCAAACAGGTCAACAATCTGTTGAAAAAGTTGTGAATCAGATGGCGACAATTAATAAATCTAATAAAGAAACGGCCAAAATGATTTCAGATTTAGTAGCTAGTTCTACAGAAATCGGTAAAATTACAGATGCTATTACAGCCATTTCTCAACAAACGAACTTGTTAGCTTTGAATGCGGCAATTGAAGCAGCTAGAGCTGGTGAGCATGGTAAAGGTTTTGCAGTCGTTGCAGATGAAGTGAAAAAATTAGCTGAAGAATTCCATCGTTCAGCCAATATGATTACGCAAATCGTGCAAACAATTCAAAACTACACGAAGAGTATTGAACAATTAATGAAACATACAGATAATGAAATTCAATCTGGTATACAAGCTGTAACTGAAACGGGTGTCACTTTTGATGATATTTATGGAACGATTGAGTCTTCAAATATCCAAATCCAAGAGCTATCCGCTATTTCAGAACAAATGTCAGCGAGTATGCAAGAAATTAATGCTTCATTTGAAGAAGTAGCTAATTTAGCAAAACAAACTTCTGTTGATGCAAATTCTATCTCTTCAGATACGGAGCAACAATTTAAATTAACTGTTCAAGTAAAAGATTCCGCTGAAAAATTATCAGGTAAAGCAAATGAATTACAAAAAGCGATTGAAGGATTTGAAGTTTAAATTTGAAAATTCACTATGTAAATGGGTATTGCATGTTTATTTTGAAATAGTTGACAATTCATTTATCAATCCATATATTATTTAGAAAATAACTTAGTATTATGCCGACTATAAATATTTTATAATTTAGTACAATCTTTACTGGATTTTTGAGTTCGAAACAAAAAGGCCAAACTGCGCGATGCAGTTTGGCCTTTTTTATGCTTGGATAAGGGAATGATTTATCGCGTTATCAATCCATTTCTTTGCAGTTATTTTTTCTTTTTCACTTTACGTCCAAGACCCATAGCGACTTCCATACGGTCAATGGTTGCAGAGGCGATCGCGTTCGCTTTGTCGCGTCCTTCATCAAGGATACGGTCTAATTCAGGCGAGTCAATTAACTCTTTGTAACGAGCTTGAATGGGTGCTAAATGCTCGATGACAGCAGCAGCAACTCCAGCTTTGAAGTCGCCGTATCCTTTGCCTTCGTATTTAGCGACAACTTCGTCAATTGTTTGGCCAGTTAATGAAGATTCAATAATGATTAAGTTTGATACACCTGGTTTGTTTTCAACGTCAAAGCGCACGATTCCTTCAGAATCCGTTACGGCTGATTTGATTTTTTTCTCGATTTGTTTTGGTTCATCTAAAATACGAATCGTTGCTTTTGTATTGTCATCTGACTTACTCATTTTTTTCGTTGGATCTTGTAAAGATTTAATACGTGCACCGTTTTTAGGTAATTGGATTTCAGGAATGACGAAAGTTTTACCGTAACGTTTGTTGAAACGCTCAGCCAAATCACGTGTTAATTCAATATGCTGTTTTTGGTCATCTCCAACAGGAACTAAATGCGTATTATATAGAAGAATGTCACCAGCCATAAGTGGTGGATAAGTTAACAGACCTGCTGAAACAGTCACGCCCTCTTTAGATGATTTATCTTTATACTGTGTCATTCGTTCCAGTTCACCAATTGATGAGACACATTGTAGCATCCACCCAGCTTGTGCATGTGCAGGGACTTCAGATTGGATAAATAAAGTTGATTTTTCTGGATCGATTCCGGCTGCTAAATAAGTAGCTGCCAGTTTACGAATATTTTCATGTAATTCTTTGCTTTCTTGAGGCATTGTAATTGCATGCTGATCAACGATACAGAAAATAGTATCGAACTCATCTTGTACCTCGACAAATTGACGGAATGCACCAATATAATTTCCTAATGTAATAACACCTGTTGGTTGTACGCCAGAAAAGACTCTTTTTTTCATTTGTAGTTTCCTCCTCGAATATAAAAAAACACCACGCATCCCTATAATAGGGACGAATGATGTTGAATCCGCGGTACCACCCAAGCTTGTCATAAATGACCACTCGACCTCTTAACGTGAGGCAACTCGAGCTAAGCTACTAAAAGTTCACAAAGCTGACTCCGAAGTCCATTCAATAAAATGTTCGGTCTGTTTTCACCAACCACAGACTCTCTAAACGATGCAAATTTTATTTACTACTCTTCATCTTCGTCTAAATTTTTTAATTAGTAGAATTATAGTCTACAGAATTAAAAAATGCAAACCTTAAACGTTGGAGATACGCAATTCATGAAGATGTTTTTCTTTAAAGAGAAAGTAAGGAATACCTGATATTTTCAATAAAGGTAATCTAAATGAGAAAATTTTTTTTTAGTAAATAGGTTTATTAAAGGGGAAAAAAGGGAAATATACATTTGTGTATATTAATTCATAATAGGCGTTAAGTTAGTAATGACGTGAAGAAAATGATATTTATTTTTAAAATACTATGTGCAAAACCAATTATTTGTTGTATAATGTGTTTAGACTTCTTTATTAGATTTATTCTAATTAAAAATAGAAATACATGCGATTCAACCATTTGAAAGGATGTGCTAGATATGATAGTAACTTTATTTACATCTCCGAGCTGTACTTCTTGTCGTAAGGCGAAAGCTTGGTTAGAGGAACATGATATTGCGTATAAAGAACGTAATATTTTTGCGGATCCACTAACTATCTCTGAAATAAAAGAAATTTTACGCATGACCGAAGATGGAACGGATGAGATCATCTCAACACGTTCTAAAACATTCCAAAAATTACATGTGGACGTGGAAACACTACCTTTACAAAAACTCTATGAGTTAATACAAGACAATCCTGGACTATTACGTCGTCCAATTATTTTAGATGAAAAACGCTTACAAGTTGGTTACAATGAAGATGAAATTCGTCGTTTCTTACCACGAAAAGTACGCGCATACCAATTACAAGAAGCACAACGCTTAGTCAATTAATAAAATAATTATCTTTATTAATAATGAATATAAATCGCCATTACTTTTTAGTGATGGCGATTTTGCTGTATTTTCGGTCATTTAACGCATAATTATGCAACGTAAGTAGGTTCAGTTGCATTTTGTACTATACTAATCTAAACTTCATATACAAAGACTATGTAGAAAACTTTTTCTTTTCTTTTTCAGAGAGGAAGAATTACAATAGAATTAGTAATACTACATTATCCAAAAGGGGATCTACTCGATACGAGATGGCCGAAGGGAGTTGTTTAGTATGGATATTGAACGTATTAATGAAAATACCTTGAAACTTATTATTTCTTACAAGGATATTGAAGATCGTGGTTTCACGAAGGACGAAATTTGGTACAACCGAGATAAAGGTGAAGAACTTTTCTGGGTGATGATGGACGAATTGAATGACGATCAATTTGAGATTAACGGTCCATTGTGGATTCAAGTGGTTGCCAAAGAAGTAGGCTTAGAATTAACCGTGACTGTAGTCAATACACCGGATGAATTTTTCAATGATAGCGCTTTTGATTTATCAAATAAAGGCGGTCATTTTGGTAATATATTCGAGTCGGATTCAATGCAAACTGTACATGCAGATTTTGTAGGCGATAACGAAACTTTATTAGAAGAAGCTGTGTTTGAGTTGGAAAACTTCGACGATATGATTTCTCTTGCAAAGTCAATGCCTGAGCAATTTGACGAGATTAATGAGCTCTATGAATACGAAGGAAAATATTATTTATATATTGAATTGAAAAACATTACGGATATTGAGTTACAACAAAATTTCTTGAGTCCAATTCTCGAATATGCGAAACGTTCGCAAAAAACAATCCATGTGTTGCGTGAGTATGCAAAACCAATCATGGAAGGTAATAGTTTCAGTACAACAAGAGCATATTTTTAAAAGAAAGCGAGCTGCGCATTTGTGTAGCTCCTTTTTTATGTTTGAAAAACGAAAATTTCTTCTTGGAGGGGGAAAGCCGTTATGTTGTTTTCAGGAAGCGAGCTTCTTCAAAGTAATGGTTAGGAGGTATTCAAGGTCAATAATTAAAAATGTGATGTTTTTAAAAAATGAGCACACTATTTTCATGTGAAAATGACTTCATCAGTGAACGAAATTGTCATTATAGAAACTTACTTGTACTATGAAGAAAAGGAGTGAGACGATGTTAATGGCAATGACTCAAGATAATCATCTTTTCCAATTAAATATGGATGCTTCTAAGGAACAATTGAGAGAATTACGAAAAAAACAACGATTTTTCTGTCCAGCATGCAAACAAGAACTATTATTGAAAATAGGTGAAATTATTATACCTTATTTTTCGCATGTAAGAAAAAACGACGCATGTAATCTATTTTCTGATCATGAATCACCTGCGCATGTGAAAGGGAAAATTCTTCTGTTTGATTGGTTTCAAAAACAAAATATTCCTGTGCTACTTGAACCGTATTTACCGGCTATACGTCAACGTCCTGATTTATTGATCAAACAGGAGGAAAAGTATACAGCAATCGAATTTCAATGCAGCTGGATTAATTCAGAGAAAATGCAAGAACGAACAAAGGGTTACCATGAGGTGGAGCTGAATGTAAAATGGATACCGCTAGCTAAAACCGATTTTTATTTAGGTATGCAAACGGTAAAATTAAGCTCATTTCATTTAGATTTTATAGATAATCAACAAATTATTGCACTTGATCCTATGCAAAAAAAATGGCAGATTTCAGAACAGATTCTACCCTTATATGGGAAGAAATACATATATTTTAATGAGAAAGTGGAATTGAATCAATTAGGATTTCCGTTTGTATTAAAGAAACGTGAAGTGATTGAACATAAGCTGTATAAAATATGGATGGAAGAAAAAAAACATTATTTAGTCAATCGACTTCGTTTTAATAAAAAGGGCATTACAGATGTGTTTTTTAAAGCATGCTATGAAAATCGATTATCAGTCCTTGAGTTACCTAATTGGATTGGCATGCCATGTTCACAACAGATGAAAAATCATCCAATTGAGTGGCAGCTCTTGGCCGTCCTTCTTTTAAAAACGGTGGATTTGGATGATGCCTATAGGGAATTTCGTAAAAGATATCCAAAAATTAAAGTGCAAGAAGGGGTTTTTAATCGTTATTTACGCTTTCTCAAACGAGAAAATCCACAATTAGTATGGCGTAATTTAGAAAATAATTCGATTTCCGAAGAAATTTATAGTCAATATCTTGCATTAAAGTTTGATAATTGAGAAAATAGTAGAGAAGTATATTTAGAGTGTATGAGGAGGCTTTTTCAATGGCAGAAGTAAAGAAAATTCCAGTAAGAAATGAAATTCCTGAAGAATTAACATGGCGTTTAGAGGATATTTTCGCGACGGTAGAAGCGTGGAATACAGAATACAAAGAAGTAGAGGGCCTTTTAGAACAAGCCACTAGTTTCCAAGGAACATTAAAAAATGGTGCAGCAGCAATGCTTGCAGCGTTACAATATCGTGATGAAATCTATGTGCGTCTAGGGAAATTACATGCATTTGCACATATGCGTTCAGATCAAGATACAACAAATAGTGAGTTCCAAGCGATTGAAAGCAGAAGTAGCTCATTAATTGCTAAAGTTGTTACGGCTTTATCGTTCTTAACACCAGAAATTCTTTCACTTTCAGAGCAAGAAATTGCTACATATTTAGAAGAAAATGAAGAATTACGTTTATACAAACAAGAATTAGATGAAATTAATGAACAACGTGCTCATATTTTACCTGCTGAGCAAGAAGCTATTTTAGCTCAAATGAGTGAAGTGAGCAGTGCATCTTCTAATACATTTGGTATGTTAAATAATGCGGATATTGAATTTCCAATCGTTAAAGACGAGGATGGAAATGATGTTCAGTTAACGCATGGTAATTATGTGCATTTCTTAGAAAGTGAAAATCGTGAAGTGCGTGAAGCTGGGTTTAAAGCGATGTACAGCACATTCGGCAAATTCAAAAATACATTTGCTTCGACTTTAGCTGGAAATGTAAAAGGACATACAGTTTCGGCTCGTATTCGTAAATATGATTCAGCACGTCATGCAGCAATGGCGAATAATAGTATCCCAGAAAAAGTGTATGATCAGTTAATTTCAACTGTGCATAAAAACATTCATTTAATGCATCGTTATTTAGAACTTCGTAAACGTGTACTTGAAGTAGATGAAATGCATATGTGGGATGTATACACACCACTTGTAAAAGAAACGAAGATGGAAATGCCTTATGAGCAAGCTACTGAGCACATGTTAAACAGCTTCCAAGCTATGGGTGATGAATACGTCGGCATCGTTAAGAAAGCTCTGGAAGATCGCTGGGTAGACGTTGTTGAGAACAAAGGGAAACGTAGTGGTGCCTATTCTTCAGGTGCATACGGCACAAACCCTTATATCTTAATGAACTGGCAAAATAATTTAGATAATCTGTACACACTTGTACATGAATTCGGTCATAGTGTACACAGTTACTTCACAAGAAATAATCAGCCAGCAGTATATGGTGATTATTCAATCTTCGTAGCAGAAGTGGCGTCTACATGTAATGAAGAATTATTAACAGACTATCTATTAAAAACCGTTACGGATGAAAAATTAAAAGTGTATATTTTAAATCACTGGTTGGATTCATTCCGTGGCACAATTATCCGTCAAACAATGTTTGCAGAATTTGAACATATTATTCATGAAATGGATCGCAATGGTGAGCCATTAACTGCTGACTCGCTATCAGCTAAATATCATGAGTTAAATAAATTCTATTTTGGCGATAGTATGGTAAGTGATGATGAAATCGCGCTTGAATGGGCACGTATTCCTCACTTCTACTACAATTACTATGTATATCAATATGCAACAGGTAAATCAGCAGCAATCGCATTAAGTAGCCAAATTTTAAGTGAAGGTGAAGTAGCTGTAGATCGCTATATTAACAACTTCTTAAAAGCTGGATGCTCAGATACACCAATCAATGTATTACGCGCAGCTGGTGTTGATATGGAATCTGCTGAGCCAATTCAATTGGCCTTCGATTTATTCGAGCGTAATTTAACTGAGCTAGAAAAATTATTAGGTTAATCTTTAAATACATTTCTATTAATAGTAGGAATGATAAAATGACAAAAGAGGAATCGCAACTGCGATTCCTCTTTTTCTTCTTTACATCCTATTGGATTCATATCAGGCTTATGCACCACTACCACCATCTACACGATATTGTGCGCCAGTGATAAAGCTACTTGCATCATCAGCTAGGAATAGCATTATATTCGCGATGTCTGATGACTCACCGTAACGTCCTAGTGGGATTGCTTTTGCAAAATCATCTGGAGAGAAGTCAAATCCTTCTTCAAGAGAACGCATCATACGTGTGTTCACAGGAGATGGGTGAATCGTATTTACACGAATATTAAATGGTGCACCTTCTAAAGCTGCTGTTTTCATTAATCCGACCACCGCATGTTTTGAACCAACATATGGCAGGATATTTGGTGAGCCAGCTAAACCGGCAACAGAAGAAGTAATAATGACTGATCCGCCACCATTTTTCTTCATAATAGGGAAGACATGCTTCATGCCTAAAAAGTTGCCATAGACATTTACTTTAAAGACGAAGTCAAAATCTTCATATGTTTGCTCAGTTAAAGGTTTTACTTTTCCTTCAACACCCGCATTATTTAAAAATATATCAATTGTGCCAAAAGCTGAAACGGCTTTTTCAACGTAATTTTGAACATCTTTTTCAACTGTCACATCTGCTGGGATTGCGATTACTTCACCCAGTGTATTTAGTTCATTCTTTACTGCGATTAAACTATCTGCATTTAAATCAACAAGTGCTACTTTTGCTCCTTCTAAAAGGAATTGCTTTGCAGCTTCTTTCCCGATGCCACCAGCGCCACCTGTAATTAATACCACTTTATTTTCAAATCTTTTTCCCATGAAAATACCTCCTATTTATAAATAACTTCCTACAAAAGAAATCTTGATGAAAAGAAATCTAATAATTGGTAATTTGGAAAACTAGGAATAATGTATATAACCACTCCTAATGCCCTTACTATACGACAAAATCTTAATAAAATGAAATTATTTGTTTTAATGGTAAAACTCTCTAATTCGAGAGAGTGAAGAAACAAATAAATAACACAGCTGTATTATAATTCAGATAAATCCATATGAATAGTGGTACAGAATGAGGTACAGATAGTGATTTAATTGTATGTATTTAACATAAAAGATTAAAAAATAGTAATGATAGATTTTTGTGAATTTTCACTTTAAAATTAAGAATATTCTCATAGCTTTTTTCAGAGTTAAAGAAACAGGTGAAACTGAAAACGGATATTTTGTCGGATTTTCTAGTATTTTGAAAATGTGAATTTGATAACGCTTTCAATGTGTCAAATATGTGAAAATGTAAAAAAACGTTGCTATACATGGATTTAAGTGATAAAGTAATGATTGTGAAATAAATCACAGCAAACATACACCCCTTTGTTTGAACGTGAACATTTCTCCCATCCCCTTTGTGAAAATGAGCGCTCTCGTAGAGTAGCTCATTTTATTTTTTTTGTATTTTTTCTTCATAGTAAAAATATGGAGAGTGATGAATTTTGCATGAAGTCATATCAAATTTAGATTGAAAATTCGATTAATTATCTAATGTGTATATAATTTGAATTTCTGTACTATAAAT
>JAGHSJ010000271.1 GCA_018065935.1 Candidatus Kurthia equi | reverse complement strand
GCTTTCCGCGGGCCTCGCTTCAACTAATTCTTTGCGTTTAAACGCAAAGAATGGATTTTCAGCTTCAGCTGATCCCGCAGGAGACGCGAGCTTGTGGTATTTAACGCAAAAAAAGCACAACGCCACCGATTTCGTTATACTTGGATTTTCTAAGAAACAAGTAATGAAAGGTGAGTTGTGCTCAATGAATTTTAACATGGAATTAATCGGATTTACAGATGTAATCATCACAAAGATAGAGAAAATAGGCGGTCAAATTGCACTTTATTTAGAAGTACCTAAAAAAGTTCATATTTGTCCATCTTGTTTAAATACCACAACTAAAATACATGATTACCGTATTCAAAAAATAAAGCATCTAAATAAAGAGGAAGCCAAGCAATAAAATAACTATCCAGGCTAAATTGCTTGTCTGACCTACGTCCTGTAGCCCTAAGCGATTAACCATTCTTTATTATAAAAGACGACGTTATAGCTGTTCTTGTGGCAAGCGATTCGCACATTAAAAAACTGGCAAGTAGAGATTTTAAACAGCTTCATTTTTGGCTATTCAAATGGCTTTTTAGAAGGAATTAATACTGTAGAAGATAAGGCAAAACATGACGTCCATGTCACTTGCCTTATCCTACTTGCATCGTGCAAGCATAAAGGTCTTAAATTGCAATGCATTTGGCTTTAGACGTTTTGATCATTTTCGAGCGAAGATTAACTCTGTAATTTGGTATCAACAACACGTGATAATGCGGAGGAGAATAAAGGAATATAGACAAAAGACTGCACACAACTATTATCAAGAAATAGTTGTGTAGCAGTCTTTTTTTAATTTATTTGACACATATATATGGGACATGAATCACATTCACAATAGTTTTTTAAGTATTGTAAATCATGAATAATAATATGTCCGTGTGTATCTGAAATAATTTGTTCTTTTTTTAATTCTTGTAATAGTCGATTAACCACTTCTCTGCTTGTGCCACATAAATTGGCTAACTCGGTATTGGTAAAGCGTTGATTTATCATTAGCTGCTGATTTTCATTTTTTATACCATATGTATTTGATAAGCGGATTAAAGTGGAAAATAAAGCACCTTTTTTCCCGTGGAGTAATAGGTCACGTAGCTTTGTTTGTTCTCGCATCGTCTGAATTTGTAGCCACTTTGTATAAGCTATTAATAAAGAATTTTCTTGTTGTATAAAAATTTCGAGCTTCGCCTGTGAAATCGATAAAGTTGTGGAATTTTCTAATGTCTTTGCGGAAATAGGGTATGAGGTAAGTGACGTAAATAAAATATTTTCACCTATAAAATCACCAGATGAGGCTAAACGAATCGTTAATTCTTTTCCGCTTGCTGTTTCTTTTGTAATGGCAACACAACCTTCTGTGACGAGGAAGACCGAATTACATGGTTCACCTTCCGTACAGATAGATTGGTTTTTCGTGTGTTTTTGAAGTGTACCAAAGTCATGGAAATATTGAACAAGTGAGTCAGGTAGCTGTGAAATCAATTGAAACACCTCCAATTTAACCGATATAACAAATTTTAACACAAATAGTATACTATTTACAAAAAAATAATTAGTCAGAAATGGTCAGTGTTTTTACTTGTAATATTTTTATGAAGTGAATATAATAAAATCAATAAAGGTCAAAGATAGTCAAAAATGGAGGGTGATATTATGCAAATGAATCAACAACAAGAAGAAAAAAATCCATTAGAAAAATATGGTCGTAACTTAGTTGAAACAGTAAAGGAAGGAAAAATGGATCCTGTCATTGGACGTGATCAAGAGATTAGAGATGTGATTCGTATACTGTCACGTAAAACAAAAAATAATCCAGTTTTAATCGGTGAACCAGGTGTTGGTAAAACAGCGATTGTTGAAGGATTAGCGCAACGAATTGTAAAAGGTGATGTACCTGAAGGGCTTAAAGAAAAAATTATTTATGAATTAGACATGAGTGCTTTAATCGCTGGTGCAAGTTACCGTGGTCAATTTGAAGAACGCTTGCAAGGTGTCTTAAAACAAGTGAAGGAAGCAGAAGGAAATATTATTCTCTTCATTGATGAAATTCATACCATTGTTGGTGCAGGTAAAACGGAAGGTTCTATGGATGCAGGAAATATGTTGAAACCGATGCTAGCGCGTGGTGAACTGCATTGTATCGGGGCAACAACTTTAGATGAATATCGGACAAATATTGAAAAAGATCCTGCACTTGAACGTCGATTCCAACAAGTGCTTGTACGCGAACCATCTGTAGAGGATACGATTTCTATTTTACGTGGATTAAAAGAACGTTTTGAATTATTCCATGGGGTAAAAATCCATGACCGCGCAATTGTAGCGGCCGCACAATTATCAAATCGCTATATTACAGAAAGATTCCTACCAGATAAAGCAATTGATTTAGTCGATGAAGCATGTGCAATGATTCGTACAGAAATTGATTCAATGCCAAGCGAATTAGATGAAGTAACACGTCGTCAAATGCAATTAGAAATTGAAGAACAAGCATTGATGAAAGAAGAGGATGAGGCGAGTAAAAAACGTTTAGCTTCTTTACGTGAAGAGTTAGAAGAGCTGAAAAATTCTTCTCAAGCAATGAAAGAACAATGGGAAACTGAAAAAAACGCATTAAATGAAGTGCAACAAAAACGTGAAAAATTGGATCAATATCGTCATCAACTTGAAGAAGCTGAAAATAAGTATGATTTAAATAACGCAGCTATTCTACGCCATGGTAAAATTCCGGAGTTAGAAAAAGAATTGGCTTCACTCGAAGGAACTGTAGAAGGTACAGGCGAAAAATTATTACGTGAAGATGTAACTTCAGAGGAAATTGCAAATATCGTTTCGCGTTGGACCGGTATTCCAGTGAATAAAATGCTGGAGGGGGAACGTGAAAAATTACTTCGCCTAAAAGATACATTACATGAACGTGTTATCGGGCAGGATGATGCCGTAAGATTGGTGTCAGAAGCTGTTTGGAGAGCGCGTGCAGGTATTCAAGATCCAAACAAACCAATTGGTTCATTCCTATTCTTAGGACCTACAGGGGTAGGTAAAACGGAATTAGCGAAAGCTTTAGCAGCACAGCTATTTGATTCAGAGGATCACTTTGTCCGTATTGATATGTCTGAATACATGGAGAAACATAGCGTGTCACGCTTAGTCGGTGCACCTCCAGGTTATATTGGTTATGAAGAAGGCGGTCAATTAACCGAGGCCGTTCGCCGAAATCCATATTCAGTCATTTTATTAGATGAAATTGAAAAAGCACATCCAGATGTAGCAAATATTTTATTACAAATATTAGATGATGGACGTATTACTGATAGCCAAGGTCGCTTAGTGAACTTTACGAATACAGTTGTCATCATGACATCAAATATTGGTTCACACTATTTATTAGAAATGCATGATACAGAAGGACATGCAGTGGAAGATTTAGTGATGGAAGAGTTAAAACAACACTTCAAACCAGAGCTATTAAACCGTTTAGATGATATCATCATGTTCCACTCGTTAACAAATGAACACTTCTATGAAATTACAGTGAAATACGTGGATCACTTAATTCAACGCGTAGCTGAACAAGAAATCACATTAGATGTAACGGATGAAGTGATTCGTTGGATTGCCAAAGAAGGAGCAGATCCAGCGTTCGGTGCAAGACCGCTTCGTCGTTTCATTCAACGTCATTTAGAAACAGTTGTTGCAAGAGAGTTATTAAAAGGGGAGAAAGTACCCGGAGATACGATGTATGCTGTAATGGAAAATGAAGAAATCATCGTGAAATAAAAAAATAAATCAGAATGGCAAGCGCAGGAAAGACGTCTTGCTATTCTGGTTTTACTATGTAGATTAATTGGTAAAATAAAAAACCTGTCTGAGTGACAGGTTTTTTATTATTTTTGGTGACCTACTTCTTTAGGTGATTCTTTTGGAATAATCGCGCCAACGATGACAACGATAACTGAGAATACAACTGAGAAGATTAAGCCTTTATACAATTCATCTAAACCGAAAGATAAGTTGTTAATTGCTGAAACAACATAATTCAGTACAGAAAATAGAATTGCAGACCAAACTAATAATACGATATATTGCATGGACATTCACCTCTGATTTTACATTTGTACTTATTAATAATAGCATATGGCATAAGTAAAATAAAATATTCTTTTTATAACAAAGTTAGTTTTTGTCGAAGTTTTGACAACAGAGTTGAAAACGATAGACGCTTCGATTATAATTAGTACCAAGTATTAATAATTGGTTATTAAAAAAGGGGAGCTAAATATGGCAGCTGGCTTAGTTGGTATTGGACGTTATATACCAGAAAAAATCGTGACAAATGCAGATTTAGAAAAAATAATGGACACTTCTGATGAGTGGATTCGTACGAGAACAGGTATTGAAGAACGACATATAGCTGGAGATGACCAAGATACGTCGGACTTAGCATTTTTTGCAGCTGAAGCAGCAATGAAAGATGCAGGAATTACTGCTGATCAAATTGGTATGATTCTTGTCAATACGGTAACACCGGATAAACCGTTTCCATCTGTTGCTTGTATGATTCAAGAACGTTTGGGTGCAAAAAATGCAGCGGCAATGGATCAATCGGCTGCGTGTGCAGGTTATATGTATGGATTAATCACTGCTAAACATTTTGTGGAAGCAGGAACATATGATTATGTATTAGTAGTTGGTGTCGAGAAACTTTCTAAAATTACAGATTGGTCTGATCGTAATACAGCTGTCTTATTTGGCGATGGTGCATGTGCAGGAATCGTCGGAAATGTATCAGAAGGGCGTGGTATTTTAGCGTTCGATTTAGGTGCAGATGGTTCAGGTGGTAAGTACCTTTACCAAGATGAAGCAGACCATATTATTATGAATGGGCGTGAAGTATTTAAATTTGCTGTTCGTCAAATGGGCGAATCTGCGCTTAAAGTAATTGAAAAAGCAGGTTATACGAAAGAGGATGTTGATTTCTTAATCCCACATCAAGCCAATATTCGTATTATTGAGTCGGCACGTAAACGTCTTGATCTACCAGAAGATAAGGTTGCGAAAGTAATTAGTAAGTATGGAAATACTTCAGCAGCATCCATAGGTAATGCTATGGTTGAATCGGTAGAAAATGGTAAAATAAAAGACGATGATTTAATTGTTTTAGTTGGATTCGGTGGCGGCTTAACATGGGGTGCAATCGCAATGAGATATGGTAAATAACATAGAGAAGCTGGAAAGAAGGGGTTTTTGAAATGACGAAAAATAGAGTAGTAGTGACAGGTATTGGAGCAGTAACACCTTTAGCAAATGATGCATTTGCAACATGGGAAGCAGTAAAAAAAGGTCAGTCTGGCATAGGGCCACTAACTCGTATTGACGCAGAAAAATTTCCAGTAAGTGTTGCGGCTGAAGTGAAAGATTTTGATATAGAAAAATATGTAGTGAAAAAAGAAGCACGTAAAATGGATCGCTTTACGCATTACGGCTTAGCAGCATCAATGATGGCTGTAGAAGATGCAAACTTAGTAATCGATGAAACAAATGCCGAACGTGTAGGGGTTTGGTTAGGTTCAGGTATTGGTGGTATGGAAACATTTGAACAACAATACACGAATTTAATCACAAAAGGACCACGTCGTGTAAGTCCATTTTTCGTGCCAATGATGATTCCGGATATGGCAGCTGGCCAAGTCTCTATTCATCTAGGAGCAAAAGGAATCAACACATGTACAGTTACTGCGTGTGCAACTGGTACGAACTCAATTGGAGATGCTTTTAAAGTAATCCAACGTGGTGATGCAGATGTAATGATTGCAGGTGGTACAGAAGCGCCAATTACAGAATTAGCAGTTGCAGGATTCTGTTCAAGCACAGCATTATCATTAAATCCAGACCCAGCAACCGCTTCTCGTCCATTCGATAAAGAACGTGATGGTTTTGTAATGGGTGAAGGTGCAGGGGTTGTCGTTCTTGAAAATTACGACTATGCAGTGGCACGTGGCGCGAAAATTTACGCTGAAGTAGTTGGCTATGGTGCATCAGGAGATGCGTATCATATTACAGCACCAGCACCAGGTGGAGAAGGCGCTGCACGCTCAATGACACAAGCAATTAATGATGCGGACATTACACCAGCAGATATTGATTATATCAATGCACATGGGACGTCTACTTATTATAATGATATGCTTGAAACTGAGGCAGTAAAATCTGTTTTTGGTGAAAAAGCGAAAGAAGTACCAATGAGTTCAACTAAATCAATGACGGGGCATATGCTCGGAGCAGCAGGTGGAGTAGAAGCAATTTTTTCTGTACTAGCACTTAAAGAAGGCATTGTTCCTCCAACGATTAATCTGCATACACCAGCAGAGGAATGTGACTTAGATTATGTTCCTAATGAAGCGCGTCAACAAGAGCTAAAATATGCGTTAAGTAATTCATTTGGCTTTGGTGGTCATAATGCGACATTAGTATTTAAAAAATACGAAGCTTAAAATGTAATTAAAAAAGAAAATATAGTGAAAATAAGCCTGTTTAATCGAGTGTACGTACACTTTGAGTAAATGGGCTTATTTTTTTATAATTTTGAGTTATTCAACTATGAGGAAAAGGGCTTTATAAAAAATATATCAAACTACCAATTAAC
>JAGHSJ010000084.1 GCA_018065935.1 Candidatus Kurthia equi | reverse complement strand
CAGAACCTGCTTTATGTACCGATAATGGCGCAATGATTGCCTTTGCCGGTTATCAGCGTTTAAAAGCAGGGCAGTGTGATGGTTTGTCGGTGACCACGACTCCGCGTTGGCCGATGACTGAATTGACCAATCTTTCAGAAGCATAAGTTTTAAAAATTTTAAAAGAGGCGCAATGCCTCTTTTTTTATTTCAGTTAGAATTGATTTTGCAAAAAATAATTACTCATCTCCATACTTATCTGTCTAGATATTACGTTCAGGATAAGTTTTACTCAATTCTGGAAAAATCTTTTAAATTAGATTATGAAAATTAATTATTTCATGACCATAAATATAGGCCAACTTGGATGGATCATAAAAATTTCAGAAGTTTTCAAGACGCTGGACAAGCTGTGTTGCAGTATCTCTACCAACGCTTCGGATTTAATTTATGGATGATTACCCGGGTAGAAGCTAAAGACTGGATTGTGCTCCAGAGTGAGGATCACGGCTATGATGTTAAACCTGGACAGGTATTCCAGTGGGCTGATTCTTTTTGTTCTCATATGGTTGCCGGCAATGGGCCTAAAATTGCGCCTCGTTCTGAAGACATACCTTTATATGCTACTGCGCCCATTAACCAACAAGTCAGTATTAAATCCTATATTGGGCAACCTCTGTTTCATGAAGATGGAAGTCTGTTTGGTACGCTGTGTGCCATTGATCCGCAAACAAAATCAGAAGCCATTATTCAGGAGGTCGAATTAATTGAATTATTCGGTAACTTGTTAAGTAATATTCTGCAAGCTGAATTGCGTCAAAATGAACAAATCCGTCAGTGTGAGCGTTTAGAAGCGGAAGCTTTAAGAGATGGATTAACTGGACTCTACAACCGTAGAGCTTGGGAGCAGTTGGTGAATGCAGAAGAAGAGCGTTGTAAGCGTTATGGGCATCCCACTGCAGTTTTTTTTATCGACCTGAATAATCTAAAAAAAGTGAATGACAGCTTAGGACATAATAAGGGGGATGACCTGATTCAACAGGCTGCCCATGTATTACGTGACACCGCACGCAGCAACGATATTGTGGCGCGCTTTGGTGGTGATGAGTTTGTGATTTTAAGTGTAGAAAATGATGAGATGGGTGCGAAGCTACTTTTAAATCGCATTAAAGAGGCTTTGGCACAAGCAGAAATATGCGCAGCGATTGGAGTTGCCATGCGTCATCCTACACATGGATTATTCAAAGCAATTATAGATGCGGATCAAAAAATGTTTGAGCATAAACGTCAAATAAAGTCTGAAGATCAGAAAATCTAAATAAACATTACTTTTGGCTATTTATTTTCAATCAAAACTTAAGTAGCTCTCTTCATTTAAGATTCTCGTTATCTAATTTTACTTTCCACATTTTTTAAACATTGGGCAGCGATAACTTTAGCATTCTTGTACAGCAGGAAAAGTCATGAAATATTATATCTTGAAAAGTGATTTTTAATGATAAAAAAAGAGCAATTTCCAAATTTGAAATTGCTCTTTAAGTGTCAACTATTATTGATAATTCAATAACAGCGTTGAATTAATCTTGACGGATTAACTCGTTGAATTGTTCTTTAAGCTCAATGTATTTTGGATTTAATTTTGCCTGATCACTTTTATCTTTAAAAATTTTCGCAACAGCAGCTTTCACCTGATCTTCAGTATTACGTGGCTGTTTTTCAGATGCAATAGCATCATTAACCTCTACTTTAACTGTAGAAGTAACGCCTTTATTTTTTCGGCCGGTTTTGTGGGCACCTTTTTTATGATGTGCATAACGACGTGCACGGGTATAGCCCATCAGCAAAAATTTTCTGGCCATGTCAGCGCCAACAAAATCATTTTTTTCTAAATAATCTAAAAATAATGCAAAAATCTTCGCGCTACTTTCGGTGGCTTGAGCTTCATCTTCAAATTGCCAAAATGGCGAAATTTCAGATGTATAGGGTTGAACCAATAAAACACCGTCTTCACCACGACCAATACGATATAACTCTGGACGTTTTCTAAAATTAATCTTTTCAAAGTCGAGTGAAAAGTCAAAGCTACGTGAAAATGGTTTAGCGTCAGGCTTAGGCGTTAATGAATCTTGTTCGTTATCGGTCATGGGGAGATTCCTTAAAATGTGTGAGTCTGCTGAATAATAAACAATATTCGTGACTCTCAAGAAGTTTTGCAGAGTTTGAAGCATTTTGATGGACTTTGATATGTCAAAATTGCAATGGGCACAACAACAGTTGTTTATATTGTCCAAATAAAATGATTCAAAGCTTTTTCAGAGCAAAGACTGCAAGTTAATAATCCAGAATTTTTATAAAGTTTAGCGATCAAAATAGAGATTTAAATCCAGCGTGGTGTGAAGTTTAGATCTTTGTTTCGGTATTTAAAAAGGGGTGAAAATGGCTAAATAATGAAAAATGAAAACCATGCCAATTTTTGCCAACCCATCTAATGTTTAGAAAACTGCTACGTAGCGCATAGCGAATATTGTTTATTGAGCTGATATCAAAATAAAGTTTCAGTCCATTTTTGACTTGTCCATTTTTTGATGTGTCTGTATCTGGATTTTTCACTTTCATTATTTATTTTTAATTCCATGAAAATAGGGTCTGTTGACATTTGTTGCTTAAAAAAATAGCGAGGTAGTAAAATTAAATCGCCAAACCCAATTTTACTCTCGCTATGCCTCGTACAATGCTGAATAATCAACACTGGTCTAAGTTACTTTCT
>JAGHSJ010000018.1 GCA_018065935.1 Candidatus Kurthia equi | reverse complement strand
TATAAATATAGTTTGGGTCACCTATCGCTATATTTGCCTATAAAACTTTTAAGGGGTATGCAATAACATGTTCCATGATCAAATTATTTATATTATAGGAGATGCGCAAGTTTCTCAAAATAATCCTATTTCAAAACAATATAATCAGTTCTTTTTAGGAATCGCAATTGATCGTTCGAATGGTATCATTGTTGAAGTCGATTGTTCCGCCACAGTTCAATTAACAGTAAAATTCATCGCTTCAATAATGGTGAATCGTCCTATTCACGATGACCAAATCATCGAACATCTCCAAAATCGTTATCATGGATCTTCACAGAAGGCTCTCATTGTTGCGTTTAAAGATGTTCAACGAAAATATAATCAAATCACTGCTTTACCTACTATGTCATAGGTAAAATCCAGTTTACTTTAAAAGTAAACTGGATTTTTTTATTTGCTTCAAAGCATGGTAATTACCCCTAAATCATGATTTGAAAGGAGTTAGATGTAATGATTCAAGATGGCTTTATGTATATTAGTGTTTTAGTTGCACTAGCAGCAGTAATGGTATTTGTAGAAAAGAAATTCGGAAAAACAAAGTTTATGAAATTTATTCCTGGTATTGTCCTAATTTATATAGGCGCCGCTTTAATGCAAACATTTGGTTTATTCGAATCAAATGAATCAACCGAAGCCGCTTATAGCAATGTAAGATGGGCACTCCTACCTGCTCTACTATTTTTAATGTTGTTAAAATGCGATATTCGGGTTGTCGCAAAGCTCGGTCCCAAAATTTTAGGCTCATTTACAGTTGCTGTCATTAGTATTAGTGCTGGTTTTGTTCTTGTTTATGCATTATTGAAGTCATTTTATGTAGAGGATACATGGAAGGCATTCGGTGCTCTAGCAGGAAGCTGGACAGGTGGATCGGCTAATATGGTTGCGTTACAAAGTATTTTAGACGTTCCCGAAACTATTTTTGGCTATATTCTTATGATGGATACTATTAACTACGCTGTTTGGGTTATGTTCATGTTCTGGTTAGTACCATTCGCAGACCGCTTTAATAAATGGACAAAAGCAGATACTAGCTATATGAATTCAATCGATATTAATACAGATAACATTACAGACGAACAAGGCGCAAAATTCGAACATATTTTATATTTACTCGGAATCGGTTTGTTAGTGTCGTCTTTATCTAGCTTTATCGGCGGTCAACTACCAGTAATCGGCGATATCATTAACGGAACAACGTGGACAATTATGATTGCTTCCGTTTTAGGCTTAATTTTGGCTTTAACACCACTATCACGAATTCCTGGTACATTCGATGTTTCGAATGTCATGCTCTATATCATTATAGCTTTAATTGCTTCTCACTCTGATTTTTCAAATATTGCACAAGCGCCAATCTACATTATATCTGGTTTCTTAATTATGGGCGTTCACTTAGTAATCATGCTTGCATTAGCAAAGCTTTTCAAATTAGATTTATTTACGCTAGGTATTGCCAGCTTAGCAAACATCGGCGGGATGGCTTCAGCTCCTATGCTAGCAGCTGCCTACAATAAAGCATTAATTCCAGTCGGCGTTATTATGGCCTTAATGGGGTCATTCCTCGGCACTTATTTCGGTATGGCTATCGCCAAAATTTTGTCGCTATTCTAAAGGAGATGTAAAACTATGATAATCGAAGACTTACAAATAGCAACGGAAATTATTCCTTTGAAAACACCTTTTAAAACGGCGCTTCGTACAGTTAATGAAATTGAAAACATCGTCGTAAAAGTTATATTAACTGACGGTATAGTGGGGATCGGTGCAGCCGCTCCAACCTACGTCATTACGGGGGATAGTCGAGAAAGTATTGGAGCCGCTTTACTTGGCCCAATACGTCAAAATTTGATTGGCAAAAACATTCGACAATTCAATGAAGTGCTACAAATTGTACAACAATGCTGTGTAAATAATACAAGTGCTAAAGCTGCTGCAGATATTGCCTTGCATAATGCATACTGTAATGTATTAGGAATATCTGTTTCAAACTATTTAGGTGGCACTAAACAACTAAAAACTTGTATGACGATCGGCGTAGACACAATCGAAAAAATGCAGCAAGATGCAAAGACAGCCGTCACTCAAGGCTATACAATTCTAAAAGTTAAGGTTGGCGATAATCCAGCATTAGATATTGAACGCATCGATGCTATTTTAGCTGCCATTCCAGCGCATATTGTCTTACGTCTAGATGCAAACCAAGGCTGGACACCAAAGGAAGCAATTAGCATTATTCAACAATTCGAGCAAAAACACTACCCTATTGAATTTATAGAACAGCCTGTAAAAGCAGCGGATTGGGAAGGTTTAAAATATGTACGGAATCATGTAACAACCCCTATTATGGCAGATGAAAGTATGTTTTCTGTCCAAGATGCAATTAAGTTGATTGAGGGGAACTATATTGATTTAGTCAATATTAAACTGATGAAATGTGGCGGAATTGCTGAAGCAATGAAAATCGCTAGCCTTGCTGAGGCAAAAGGTATTCGCTGTATGATCGGCAGCATGATGGAGTCTTCAATTTCTGTCGCAGCCGCTGCCCAAGTCGCAGCAGCACACCCAAATATTCATTACTTCGATTTAGATGCACCATTATGGCTCTCTACCGAACCAACACATTTAAAATATGTTGGCCAGTTAGTTGAACTTTGTTAACAAGATAAATTTCCGAGTACCTCATAAATGTACCCTATAGGATGGACACTTTGAAAAAAGTCCTTCTTATAGGGTACTTTTGTTTATAATAGGAGCGGATTGAAATAACATAAAAATTATTTACTAAAAAAGAACAAGCTCAATTGAAATGTATCCCAAAACGCTCACGTCATTGAATATTTGAACGAGTATGATTTAAACTAGAATTGTATCAGTTCATAAAACTACTCGAACATTTTTTGAAACATATAGATAATGTATTTTGTTGTAAAATCACTAATATACACTAGGGGGATACACCAATGGGAGATATAAAATTTTTTAAGTTAAATGATGACAATATTCAAGAATTACACGGCCGCTCTGTTTCACTAGAAAAGTCTTTACAAAATTTAATAGAAAAACATCTTGAATCATTCCTTGGCATAAAATTTTTAGCGTCGGAATATTCAACTGGAAAACGCCATGGTGGGAGAATAGACACACTTGGATTAGATGAAAATAACTCACCTGTTATCATTGAATATAAACGATCTGTAAATGAAAATGTAATCAATCAAGGCCTCTATTATTTAGACTGGTTACTTGACCATAAGGCCGAGCTCGAATTAATGACTTTAAGAAAATTTGATCAATCGATTGCTGACAATATTGATTGGAGTAGTCCACGTCTCTTATGTATTGCAGGCAGTTTCACAAAATATGACGAGCATGCTGTCCAGCAAATTAACCGTAATATTGAGCTTTATCAATATAAGCATTACGAAGGTGAATTTTTAATGTTGGATTTAGTAAATGCAACAACAGCTCAAACAGTATATATAGATGTCGATTCTTCAGATAGAACACAAAAATCAGGCAGCAAATCATTTAAAACTGTTTCAGATTATTTAGATCAAGCAAATGAACAGTTAACAGATCGCTTTGAAAATTTAAAGGCCTTTCTAATTGCCTTAGGTGACGATATACAAATGAAAACTTTAAAATATTATATTGCCTTCAAACGTATTAAGAATTTTGCCTGTGTTGAAATTCATCCACAGTCAAATACAATCTTGTTATATTTGAAAGTAGACCCTACAACAGTGACTTTAGAACAAGGTTTTACACGCAATGTATCCAATATTGGACATTATGGGACCGGCGATTTAGAAATAAGAATCAATAACGATGAGGACCTTGAGAAAGCTAAACCTTTTATCGAAAAATCATATGATATAAGCTAAAAAAAGTTAGCTCGAAATATAAAAAGTACACCTTTTCAGTACACAAATAGCCGTCTAGTCCGATTTCTTAATCGACTAGACGGCTTTAATTTTATTATTAAAACAATAT
>JAGHSJ010000153.1 GCA_018065935.1 Candidatus Kurthia equi | reverse complement strand
GCTCAGGCATTGGAATATCATATTCCTCAGATTCATTTTTAGAAAAAAAAGCAGTATCATTATTTACTAAAGCTTCAACAAATTTATCATTTTTTTCATTGAATATAGAAATAACAAACTCGTTATGTTTAATATTTTTATAATCTGTTTTTTTACAATTAATAAATATTAATATAGTTATAACACAGATAAAATATTTCATAAGGATTTTTAAAAATTACAGTTAACGTTTCGGGTATTGCCGAAGGCGGGGAAATCGAAGCTGAATGTTTGATTTTGCACCGAGGCTAGCCAAAACGAATTTATAAGAGTTAAATTTAAAATAAAAAACGAATAAAATTCGTTTTTGGCGGAATAGTAGGACAGATGTTGAGTTATTCACTTTAGCCCCGTTTTTGGTAAAACCATGTTACAGGCTGGCGTTTTCGTTAACTGTGTAATTTTAGCTATTTATTTTCAACCTTTTAACCCATTTATACACTTCGACCCACAACACCGACACGGCAGCAATTAAAATTGAGATTAAGAATTGCTGGAAATTTATACTACTCAATTGAAAGAAAGAAGCGAATGGCGGAATATAGAGTATTGCAATAAGTAAAACCAAAGATGCTCCAAGTATTAATGGGAATAATCTATTTTTATTTTTAAAACTATCAAATACACTGTAAATGAATGAGCGATTAACCATACTCAAAAACACATTTGCAAATACTAAAGTTGTGAAAACTATTGAACGTGTAGTTGCTTCATTACTACCGTTTTGTACCGCATACTGATATGCAGTTAGAACGCCTGCGGTAATGGCCAATCCCTGAATAATACTAATGCTTAATTCTTTCCAGCTCAAGAATGTCTCGGTCATTTTACGTGGTTTCTCTAGCATTGTATTTTTTTCCATCGGCTCATTTTCATAGACAATAGAACAGGTTGGCCCCATTATTAGCTCCAAGAAAATAACATGTACCGGTGTGAAAATATGCGGATATATCCAACCCAAAAACAAGGGTAAAGAAACCGTTAGAATAATCGGAATATGAATGGATATAATATATTGAATGGCTTTTTTGAGATTGGAATAAATTCTTCTTCCAGCCGCTATTCCAGTGATCAATTTGTCTAAATCATCATTTGCAATAACCAATGCTGCCGCTGCTTTTGCGATTTCTGTTCCTTTATTTCCCATCGCTACACCAATATGAGCTGCTTTCAAAGCAGGTGCATCATTCACGCCATCTCCCAGCATGGCCACCACTTCATCGTTCTTTTTAAGAGCGTTTACAATTGCCAATTTTGCCTCGGGGAACATACGCGTAAACAGTGTGGTGCTTTTAGAAAGTTCTATCAATTCGGTTTCTGTATGATGAACGATATCGGTTCCGTTTACTGCTGCTGTTTCGTTTATTATTCCTGCTTGATGCGCAATAGCCCTTGTTGTATCTGCATTGTCTCCTGTGATGACTTTTACCTTGATGCCTGCAGCATATATCTTTTTAAATACTTCTTGAATGTTCGCTTTCGGTGGATCGTAGAAAACAGTGAATCCTAAAAAGTCAAAAGAAAAATCTTGTTGTTTTTCAGGAAAGTGATTGCCTTCAAAATTACATTTAGCCACGCCCAGTATTCGGTACCCTTGCGCTCCGAAATTGATGATATGTTGTCGTAAATTGTCCTTCTCGCTTTCCGTAAGATTAGAAACGGCAAGAATGGCTTCGGGCGCACCTTTGGCTGCAATAATTCTTTCACCTAAACTATTTTCAAAAAGATGCGTCATCATTGGAGGTTTCCCTTCTAATGGATATTCGTGTATCATTTGAAAATTCTTCCGCTCATCATTGGATTGTGTTTGCTCATAAATTTGATGCAGTGTTTTTTCCATGGGATCAAACGGAATGGGTTCACTACTCCACATAGCGAAACGAATAAGCTCTGAAAGCTCAGGTGTATTGAATTGCGTATCCTCAAAAACCTTGTTTGATTTGTAATCAAATAAAAGTTTCAGTCGCATGGAGTTTTCAGTAATAGTTCCCGTTTTGTCCGTACAGATCACTGTAGTACTGCCCAATGTTTCGACCACACTACTACGTTTAATTATCACACCTTCACTCATTAATTTCCAGGCACCTAAAGCCATAAAAGTAGTAAAGGCTACAGGGATTTCTTCTGGAAGCACAGACATGGCCAAGGTTAATCCAGCGAGTAAACTTTGTATGATATCTCCTGATTTCCAGTAACTAAATCCCCAAACCATCAGAAACACGATAACACCAATAATCGCCATTCCCTTTACAAATTTGGTAATCTGAATTTGCAGTGGCGAATGAACTTCTTTGATATCTTGAATGGATTGACTGATTTTCCCTAGTTTGGTTTCTGCTCCAATTTTCTCTACATTAAAGATGGCCAAACCAGATACTACCAGCGTTCCGCTATATATTTTTCTATCTTCGGTTTCTTGACTTTTAAATACTGAAAAACTTTCACCTGTTAGTGAGGCTTCATTAACTGAAAAATCATTGCTGTGCACAATTTCGCCATCAGCACTAATCATTTTTCCTTCTTCGACAATGCATAAATCGCCAACGGCAATTTCGTTTGTGGGAATTTGCATCACGATTGAATCTCTGATAACAGTACTTAACGGTTCGTTCAATTTTTTCAACGCTTCCAGTGCTTTTTTACTGCGATTGTCTTGATAGAATGAAATGCCAGAAACGACAATAATAGCGCCCAACATAAAAATAGCTTCGGAATAATTGCCAACTATTATATAAATAACTGTTACCGCAATAAGCAAAAGCAGCATTGGTTCTTTCAAAATATCGAGCAACATCCTATACCACGCATTTTTTTTAATAGCGTCTATTTGATTGAAACCAAATTTTTTTCGAGAGGTTTTTAATTCCTCAGTTGTGAGACCTTTAATGTGTTTGGGGACATTATACTGCATCAGTCTAATTTTTTAAAAACATAAAACTGTTAGATTTATTTAAATTACTGTGAAAAGCGTTTTTGTGATTTTAGTGCATTTTTCCACGCTTGCCTGTAACGTTTTGCGGCTTTGCGAAGAGCGGGCTTGAATTGAGCGAAAGTTCAATTCAGACCGAAACGTAGCCAAAGCTGTGAGCCTTTTGGTAAATTTAATAAAAAAACAAAAGCAAACAGCTTTTGGCGGATAAATAGGCGAGAAGTTCAATTTTGCACTTAACCCCGCATTTTGCCAATGCCGATGTTAGTTGCAGTGTTATGGTTCTATTATTTCGTGTAATTTTAAAATTTTATATAGTTTAGTTTCTGAGTTTACATCCACAATTTCTACATCTACAATGAAAATCATTTTCAATGGATTATCCTCACAGTTTAACATCTCTTGTTTTTCTGATTCATTTTCCCAAATAAGATTCAAACTATTTTCATTAAGTTCTTTAATTACGCCCTTATTTCCCTTTTTAGAATCTAAATTACGTTTAATTTGTTCTAAATAAAGAGCTTGATTTGTTTTGATAGATTTTTCTTTGTGAGTTAATTCCCTTTTTTCTTCACGAATTCTATCTCTAATTATTCTTGACTCATTTTCATTAACAGACAAAGGGTTAAGAACAACATTGTTATTCTTGCCTGTTATATTAATTATAAA
>JAGHSJ010000086.1 GCA_018065935.1 Candidatus Kurthia equi | reverse complement strand
CTATGCTAAATTATTCATTTGTTTATCATACGGACGAAATGTGAAAGCAAGTTTCTACTATTGGAATTAAATTAAGAGAAGTGTATAATTCTATCTGTATGCAATAGGCTGAAAGTACAAGTGAAGTTAAGTTCTAACTATTGTTTTGATTCAGCTCGTATGCTTCTTTATTTGATGAGCTATAAGGTCCATTTATTGCCATCAAATTGGTCGTTAAATACTTTTTGAATGTTAAAAATAGTAGAAAGTACTTTTATTTTTATTTGGAAGTCAATGCACTTATATTTTGTATAGTATAGGTTGCAGGTTGCGCTAGTACATGTAATGATGTAATAGTCAGATAAGAATTAAATGACTCTTACAAAGAGAAATGTTCGGGTTTCCCGAAAGCAGAATAGCTATCGTAAAGGAGAATTGGATATGTCAGAACAGACTACTCAATCAACACAACCGGCAGTAAGCCAAGAACAATTAGATGTTTTAGATCAATTATTAAAACCAGAAGTACAACAATCATTAACTACTTTGGTAGATCAATTACCAAAATTAACTGAAATGATGACTACTTTAACAAAAGCTTATGATGTTGCTCAAACTTTAGCAACAGATGAAACTTTCAGAAACGACGCTGTAGGTGCTGTTACTGAAATGGCTACACCAGTAGTTAAATCTGCTAAAAACTTAGCAGCTACTGCTATTGAAGCAAAAGACCGTGCGGCAGTAAGTACTGAAACAGTTGGTTTATTCGGTATGTTAAAACTGTTAAAAGACCCTCAAGTTCAAGGTGTATTCCGTTTTGCTAATGCATTTTTAGAGATTTCAAAAGAAAATAAAGCTACAAAATAATTTAATCACTTAGTATCATGGAGGTTTAACTATAATGTCAAAAAAAATCGTCATTTTAGGTGCAGGTTATGGCGGCGTATTATCTGCATTAACTTTACGTCAGTATGCAACTAAAGAAGAAGCGCAAATCACAGTTGTCAACCAATTTCCTACGCATCAAATCATCACTGAATTACACCGTTTAGCTGGTGGTACAGTGAATGAACAAGCGATTGCTTTCCCTCTTGAAAAATTATTCAAAGGTAAAGACATCGATGTGAAAATTGCAAAAGCGGATTCTTTCTCTGCGGATGAAAAATTCGTTAAATTATCAACTGGTGAATCATTATCATATGATGTATTAGTTGTGGGTATCGGTTCTAAAACTGGTTACTTCGGTATCCCAGGTCTAGAAGAAAATTCTATGGTTCTTAAATCAGTAGATGATGCGAATAAAATTCGTGAACATATCATCTCACGCATTAAAGAATATGCGAAAACTGGCGACGAAGCAGATGCAACAATCGTTATCGGTGGCGGTGGCTTAACTGGTGTTGAGCTTGTTGGTGAAATCATCGACAACATGACAAAAGAAGCGACTAAATATGGTGTACAACCAAGCGACCTTAAAGTGAAACTTGTAGAAGCTGGTCCAAGAATCTTACCAGTATTACCACAAGCTTTAATCGAACGTGCAACAGAATCACTTGCTAAACGTGGCGTAGAATTCTTAACTGGTCTACCTGTAACTGGCGTAGAAGGTAATGTTGTATCACTTAAAGATGGTCAAACAATCACTGCAAACACAGTTGTTTGGACTGGTGGCGTAGCTCAATACCCAATGGTAGAAGAGTCAGGCCTTGTATGTAACCGCGGAAAAGCAGTCGTAAATGACTTCTTACAATCTGATTCACACCCTGATGTATTTGTTGTCGGCGACGCAGCTGCTGCATATGCAAAAGGTGCAAATAAAGAAACAGATCGTCCATACGCGCCAACTGCACAAAATGCATGGCAAATGGGTGAGTTAGCTGGATATAACGTATTTGCTTACCTAAATGGCAAACAAATGAACGAATTCTCTCCAGTTGATTCAGGTACATTAGCATCACTTGGTCGTAAAGACGGTGTAGCAACTGTAGGTGCAAGTAAAACTGAATTACGTGGTCTTCCAGCATCTCTTATGAAGGAAGCTTCAAATATTCGTTACTTATCACATATCAAATCACTATACGGTCTAGTTTACTAAGCCATATAAAATGAAAGCTGCCCCTAAAGCATGTGCGTCTATTAACCTGAATTGGTTAAGGATACACATTGGCTTTAGGGGCAGTTTTTTTGTATGTAAGCTAGCTTGGAAGGGGATTACCAAGCTAGTAAGGGAATGAAAACAGCTCCCATTTCCCTAAAGGGAATTTCTATTACTAGTAATACCCTCGTGTAAGGAAATATAAACCTAGACTATGAACGGTTGAATTCATTAGAAGTTGGGTAAAATGTGTATGTTATCTAAAAAAACACTATGGTACACTATTTAACAGCAGAGGAGCGTGAACACAGTTGAAGAAAAATAAAGGTAAATACATAAAAGAGAATATTGTCATGTTTCCGGGGACTGTGGAACGATTATTCACGCAAGGGCATGAGCATGCTGAAAAATATGAATATGACTTAGCGGCTCAATCATTTCGTGAAGCTCTCCAGTACGAAGAAGCAGATGAGCATACTTTAAGAGTATTTGCTTATTCATTATATGAAACAAGACAATTTGATGAAGCGAGAGCTATAACAGAACAATTATTAGCAATGGGCCCACAACGTTACATCGAGGTGATGGAACTTTATCTTTCTATTTGTATGGAATTACGAGAATTTTACCATGTGCAACAACTCGTCAATTCACTACTAGAAGAGAATGTCGTACCTGAGCCAATGATTGAAAAATTTCAAAGTATTTTAAATTTAAGTGTAAAATTAGCCCAGCTTACGTCGAAAGAGGATGAAGTAGAAGCAGAAGTAGAGGTAGATGCAGATGAGTTTGAGCTTGTAAATTTTGAACAGCTTCCTCTTTACGTGCAATTAAATAAATTGCAAATGCTCATGCATGCGAATATTCGGCCGCTCTTGCCACAAATGCAGGCGATTATAGAGTCTACCACCATTCATCCGATGGTCCAAAGTATGGCTCTTTATGTACTTGTAGAGCAGCAGGTAGATTTGGAATTAAACATTGAAAAATTTGATCATCAAATGGTTGTTAACCCAAAAGAGCTCCAACTTCCTGATGAAATGCCAGTCGCTGCTGAAGTTTTAGCAGGACTTCCTGAAAAATTAGAAAAGGAAAGTAGCGTACTTGAAATGGTACAATACTTAGTCGCACGTCATCTGCTCGTAACCTATCCATTCCAGTGGTTTGACTATACAGCAGAGGAGATTACAAGCGGTTATACCGATTATGTACACTCATTATTTGGGCAAATAAAAGAGACGGATTATGAACTTATAGGCCTCATTCAACAGCTTGAAAAATTTTCTGACATACCAGAAGCATGAAATTTGTTGAAACTATGAGGAACTATGATATACTAAAACAGTTATCAAAGTCGTATTAGCGAACGCTTTTCAGAGCACTTTGAATTTACTTTTGGAGGTTATATTAATGTCAGTTAAATTTGAAAAACAAGAAGGAAACAACGGTTTATTAACTGTTGAAGTTCCAGTTGAAACTGTAAATGCTGCTTTAGATCAAGCATTTGCAAAAGTTGTAAAACAAATCAATGTACCAGGTTTCCGTAAAGGTAAAATGCCTCGTCAAATGTTCGAGAAAAAATTTGGCGTAGAATCTTTATACCAAGATGCTTTAGAAATCTTAATCAACACGAACTACCCTCTAGCTATTACAGAAGCTGGTATTGAACCTGTTGAGCAACCAGAAATCGATTTCGAAAAAATCGAAAAAAATGCTCCATTCACTTTCACAGCTAAAGTTGTATTACGCCCAGAAGTTGAACTTGGCGAATATAAAGGCTTAGAAGTTACTAAAGAATCTACTGAAGTAACAGCTGAAGAAGTTGAAGCTTTAATCGCTACTCAACAAGCTCGTCTTGCTGAATTAGTAGTTAAAGAAAGCGCAATTGAAAATGGCGATACTGCTGTAATTGATTTCGAAGGATTCAAAGATGGAGAAGCTTTCGATGGCGGTAAAGGCGATAACCATTCATTAGAAATCGGTTCTGGATCATTCATCCCAGGATTCGAAGAACAATTAATCGGCGCTAAAGCTGGCGAAGAAAAAGAAGTAGAAGTAACTTTCCCAGAAGAATACCACGCTGCTGAATTAGCTGGTCAAAAAGCTACATTCAAAGTAACTATTCACGAAGTGAAAGCTAAAGAACTTCCAGAATTAAATGACGAATTAGCTACTGAAATCGACGCTGAAGTAAAAACTTTAGACGAATTACGTGCTAAATTAACTGAACAAACTAAAGCAGAAAAAGAAACTTCTTCTGAAACTGCATTACGTGACGAATTAGTTGAAAAAGCTGCTGCAAACGCAACTATCGACATTCCAAACGGTATGATCGAAACTGAAATCGCTCGTATGTTACAAGAATTCGAACAACGTTTACAAACTCAAGGTATGAACCTTGATCTTTACTACCAATTCTCAGGTCAAGACGAAGCTGCTCTACGTGCTCAAATGAAAGAAGATGCACAAAGCCGCGTACGCGTATCATTAGTTCTTGAAGCAATCGCTGAAAAAGAAAACTTAGAAGTTTCTGAAGCAGACGTTGCAGCTGAACTTGAAAAAATGTCAGCTCAATTCAACATGGATGCTGAACAAATCAAAGCAGCTCTTGGTGGTACTTCAATCCTTGAACATGATATCAAAATCCAAAACACTGTAGAATTCCTAGTAGCTAACGCTAAAATCTCTGAATAATACACAAATTGATTTGTCGTAGAATTGTATAATGCTACAACAAATCTGACAAGGTATGGTTTTCCATACCTTGTTTTTAACATATTAAAGAAAATTTTAAGTTCATAATGTTAAAATAAGTGTAAATACTCAAATAGTACGTAATATTTGAAAATGTAATTAAAATCTTGTAATATTGGTGCTTGAATAGGGGTGAAATAATTGTTCAAATTTAATGATGAAAAAGGCAATTTAAAATGTTCATTCTGTGGTAAACCACAAGAACAAGTTCGTAAACTAGTAGCAGGTCCTGGTGTTTACATTTGTGACGAATGTATTGATTTATGTGCAGAAATCGTTGTAGAAGAACTAGGAACTGAAGAAAATATTGAATTAAAAGAAATTCCAACGCCGAAGGAAATTCTTGACACACTGGACAGTTATGTAATTGGTCAAGATCGTGCTAAAAAAGCCCTTTCTGTTGCAGTATATAATCACTACAAACGTGTAAACTCAAATAGTAAGGTTGACGATGTCGAATTATCAAAATCGAATATTGTACTTATCGGACCAACTGGTAGTGGTAAAACATTATTAGCACAAACTTTAGCTCGCGTGATTGACGTTCCATTTGCAATTGCAGATGCAACATCACTTACAGAGGCTGGTTATGTTGGGGAAGATGTTGAAAATATTTTATTAAAATTAATTCAATCTGCTGACTATGATATTGAAAAAGCAGAACGCGGTATTATTTATATTGATGAAATTGATAAAGTAGCACGTAAATCTGAAAATCCATCGATTACTCGTGATGTTTCAGGTGAAGGTGTTCAACAAGCCCTTCTTAAAATTTTAGAAGGTACAGTTGCAAGCGTACCACCGCAAGGCGGACGTAAGCATCCACACCAAGAGTTTTTACAAATTGACACAACAAACATTCTATTTATCGTAGGTGGAGCATTCGACGGCATCGAATCAATTATCAAACGTCGTATGGGTCAAAAAGTAATTGGATTTGGTTCTGGAGATAAAAAAGAAACTGAAGACAAAAACTTGATGAAACATTTAATTCCTGAAGATTTGTTGAAATTCGGTTTAATTCCTGAATTTATCGGCCGTCTTCCAGTATTGGCTAGTCTAGAACAATTAGATGAAGAAGCGCTTGTACAAATCTTAACTGAACCTAAAAATGCATTAACTAAACAATATGAAAAAATGATTGAATTAGATAATGTAGAATTAGAATTTGAAAAAGATGCTTTATTCGAAATTGCAAAATTAGCAATTGAACGTAAAACAGGTGCACGTGGTTTACGCTCAATTATTGAAGACGTAATGCTTGATGTGATGTTTGAATTACCTTCACGTGATGATATCGCTAAATGCGTTATTACGAAGGAAACACTTACTGAAAAAGCTCATCCAAAACTTTTATTAGAAGATGGAACTGAAGTAAAAGATTCAGACAACGAAAAAACATCAGCCTAATCAAAAAGGATTTTAGCTGGCTTCGATTAAGTGCTTAATGTGCACGTTTCGATAGCCAGCTATTTTTACGTTTATCATAAATAAGCAGATGATTGAACCGATAAATTTTATAAATGCTAAAAATGCGGGTTTGAATTTTAGATGGAGGTGGTGTACCGCATGACAACTCAAATTAGAACACATAGAATCCCTTTACTGCCTCTAAGAGGTTTAATTGTTTATCCTCATACATTACTTCATATTGATGTGGGCCGTGAAAAATCTATCGCAGCTATTGAACAAGCGATGAATGAAGATAGTATTATTTACTTAGTGACACAAAAGGAAATTGCGAAAGAAAATCCAACATCAAAAGACTTTTATAGTATTGGTGGTTTAGCAAAAATTAAGCAAATCATTAAATTGCCAAATGGTACTTCACGTGTTTTAGTAGAGGGCGTAAGCCGTGCAAAGGCAATTGAGTTCATTGAAGAAGAAAAAATGACCGTAGTCGATGTTGAAATCTATGAAGATTCAACTGAAAAATCGACAACTATTGAAGCGTTGATGCGTTCACTCATTGATTCTTTCGGACGCTATATTAAGTCGTCTAGTAAAATTTCTCCAGAATTAATTGATACTGCTGAAGAAATTGAAGATCCAGGCTTGTTGGCTGATACAATTGCAAATCATTTACCGTTGAAAATGATTGCTAAACAAGAAATTTTACGTACATTGGATGTTGAAAAACGTCTGGAAGTCTTATTACAACGTATTTCGAGTGAGCAAGAAATTTTAACGGTTGAGAAAAAAATTCATTCTAAAGTAAAACGTTCAGTTGAAAAATCACAAAAAGATTTTTATTTACGTGAACAAATGAAAGCTATACAAGAAGAATTAGGCGATGCAGATGGTAAAACAGGTGAAGTTTCTGAGCTGAAGAAGCTTATTGAAGCAGCAGCTATGCCAGAGCATGCTGAAAAGGCAACATTAAAAGAATTAAAACGTTATGAACGCTTACCAGCGCAAGCGGCAGAGAGTGGCGTCATTCGTAACTATATTGACTGGATGGTTGCTCTACCTTGGTCAAAATCAACTGAGGACCGCCAAGATATTAAAAAAGCACAGCAAATCTTAGATGAAGATCATGATGGTCTTGAAAAAGTGAAAGAGCGCATTTTAGAATATCTAGCAGTTACACAGTTGAAAAGTTCTTTACGTGGTCCAATTCTATGTTTAGCGGGCCCTCCAGGGGTCGGTAAAACATCATTGGCCAAATCAGTTGCAGTTTCATTAAATCGTGAATTTGTGCGTGCATCTTTAGGTGGCGTACGTGATGAATCTGAAATTCGTGGGCACCGTAGAACCTATGTAGGGGCTATGCCAGGACGTATTATTCAAGGAATGAAAAAGGCAGGAACAGCAAATCCCGTATTTTTATTGGATGAAATTGATAAGATGTCGAATGATTTCCGTGGAGATCCTTCAGCAGCGATGCTTGAAGTTTTAGATCCAGAACAAAATAATTCATTTAGCGATCATTATATTGAAGAAGCATTTGATTTATCAAATGTCTTGTTTATTGCAACTGCAAATGATTTAGGTGCAATTCCAGGTCCATTACGCGACCGTATGGAAATCATTCAAATTGGTGGTTATACTGAACAAGAGAAGATTCAAATTGCTAAAAATCATCTAGCACCTAAACAAATTAAAGAAAATGGTTTGAAAAAATCACAGCTTCAATTTAAAGAAGATGCTTTAGTTGATATTGTAAGATATTATACGCGTGAAGCAGGTGTCCGCGGATTGGAAAGAACATTAGCCTCAGTTTGTCGTAAGGCAGCGAAGCAAATTGTGATGGAAGAGAAGAAGCGTATAACTGTTACGTCTAAAAATGTAATCAACTATCTTGGTAATCATAAATTCTCTCATGGAGAGATGGAAGAAGAAAATCAAGTAGGTGTAGCAACAGGATTAGCTTATACAACTGTCGGTGGCGATACTTTACAAATTGAGGTTTCTGTCACACCAGGTAAGGGGAAAATTATTTTAACAGGTAAATTGGGCGACGTAATGAAGGAATCTGCACAAACAGCACTTTCTTTTGTACGATCAAAACCAAACCTGTTAAAAGTAGAACCGAGCTACTTTGATGAGCATGACATTCATGTGCATGTACCAGAAGGAGCCGTTCCTAAAGATGGTCCTTCTGCCGGAGTAACAATTGTTACAGCGCTTGTTTCAGCAATTACAGAAATACCAATTCGTAAAGAAGTTGGGATGACTGGTGAAGTAACACTACGTGGTCGTGTGTTACCAATCGGTGGATTAAAGGAAAAATCAATCAGTGCGCATCGAGCGGGCTTGAAAACGATTATTATTCCGAAGAAAAATGAATCAGATATTGAAGATATACCAGAAAGTGTACGTAAAGAGCTTACTTTTAAGTTAGTGTCAAACGCGGACGAGGTATTGAAAATAGCGTTAGACGGAGGGAATTAAGAACATGAAAGTCCATAATGTAGAATTGGTCATCAGTGCGGTGCGCCCAAATCAATACCCAGAGGATGGGTTACCAGAGTTTGCTTTAGCAGGTCGTTCGAATGTAGGGAAATCTTCATTCATCAATAAATTAATCGCACGTAAGAGTATGGCGCGTATTTCTTCTAAACCAGGGAAAACACAAACACTAAACTTTTACAAAATTGAAGAAAAACTATTTTTCGTCGATGTACCAGGATATGGTTATGCTAAAGTATCTAAATCTGAGCGTGAAGCTTGGGGTAAAATGATTGAACAGTACTTCACAGGCCGAACACCGCTAAAAGCGGTAGTTCAAATTGTTGATTTACGCCATGAGCCATCAGCTGATGACTGCATGATGTATGATTTCTTAAAACATCATGAAATTCCTGTAATCGTTATCGCAACGAAAGCAGATAAAATCAAAAAAGGTAAATGGCAGCAACATAAAAAAGTTGTTAGCAAAACCTTAGATATGGTTCCATCTGATCCACTTGTTCTATTTTCATCTGAAACAGGTATGGGATTTGATGAGGCATGGAGAGAAATTGAAAGTCGCATGGATTTACCAGAAGATGCTTCATCTGAGGCCATTGACTAGTAATTAAATAGTGAGCGGAAAGCAGTGTCAAAACTGAGGATGTCACATAATACAAATAGAACTGCGTTTATACGTGGTTCTATTTGTTTATAAACTTTTACAGCTAAAGGAGAGAGCACGTTGAAAGTTTTACCATTATACATAAATAGCGAAAAAATACGTGTATTACTTGTAGGGGGAGGAAATATTGCTTGTCGTAAATTAAAACTTCTTATAGACGCAGGGGCTGATGTTACAGTCATTGCGAAGGTTCTGACGCCACAATGTCAGGCATTAGTAAGTGAATACGCGATAACATACTATGAACGTGCATATGAAGCAGGAGAGGCATCAGAGTACTCTTTAGTGATTGCTGCAACAAACTCACTTGCAGTCAATGCGCTTGTGGAACAGGATGCAAACCAACTCGTCTGTCGCGTAGATGATGCGAAATTAGGAAATGTATTATTACCAGCTACAGTGAGAAGGGGCGATCTTGTATTAACTGTTTCTACTGGAGGAGCTAGTCCAAGTTTAACGAAGAAAATTTCACAAGAATTAGCCGAGCAATATGATATTCAGTATGCCGATTATGTTGATTTTTTATCATTTGTGCGCAAGGAACATCGAGGAAATAAACGTATATTACAGGCCGTAATCGATAGTCGATTTGTGACAATGCCAGCAAACAAACGTATGCATGAGCTCCACAACCTACTTAAACTGTCGGACTAGTTTAATAAATTGAATAGTACTCGTTTCTTTGGTAAACTAAATAAGAATGATTC
>JAGHSJ010000111.1 GCA_018065935.1 Candidatus Kurthia equi | reverse complement strand
TTGTTATATTATTTCTTTTTTATACTAAAATATCATGTTTGTATCGTTGTGCCAAAAAATGTTATTTGATATACTTTAACAAATGTTCTGATTATGATTGTCGGAGGTAATGAATGGCAAATGAATTAATTAAGGGGCAATTAGAAGGTAATGCCGGAGGCAGTGAAGCACGTATTATGGCTTTCACAATAGCAAAAGGTGGGCAATTAAAGACGACTTCTGTAGTTAATATTGCTGGAGCAATTATGAAAGATAACCTTTTGAAGCAAGCGAAGGTCTGTATTTTAGATGTAGATCCGCAAGGGCATATTTTTAAAACTTTTGGTTATAATGCACATGAATTAACTGAACGAGAAAATTTTGGTGCTGCATTAGTCGGTTATTTAAATGACAATGGTGAGCGAATAAGCGGTTTTGAGGTCGTTCAAAACTGTATTTTTGAAATTTATCGTGAGAATGAGCATAAATATATTCACTGTATTTCATCTAATGAGTTGTGCGATTTTCTAGACGTGAATATTCTGCTCGACCAAGGTTTAACCAATCCTACACTGCTATTACAAAAGCTCTGTAATGAGATGAAGCCTTACTATGACTTCATCTTGATTGATACCCCTCCTTCGTACTCGGTCATGATTACGAATGTACTAATGGTCGAAAACATAGAGGTATATATCCCCTATGAACCAGACGCATATTGCGTTGAATCAGCTATTAAAACAATTCGTACAAGTAAAAACCTCATAGATAGTGGGAACAATCCTTCATTAAAGATAAGAGGCATGTTTGCTACGAAGGTAAAAAAGACAACCAATGCACACATGGGGCTTGTTGAACATGGGAAAAAATTAGCGGAAGTAAATGGAGTACCTCATTTTAATACACTTATTCCGAGTACTATTAAAACGTCCAGTGCGGTTTTATATGAAGCTTTACCATCTACTTTAAGTCCAAAAGCGACAGATCGCGTATTTGAATACATTCAATTATGGAGGGAAATGAAATGACAGCTAGACAAAGACAAATAAAAAATGTCGGTGATTTAGTAGGACGAGCGAGTACAAAAGATAAAGATAATGTTCTTCAGGAAGTGGAGAAAGAAATTAAAGATGGCCAGTCACAGAATGCAGCTTCAAGTGCCGAAAACATTCCTTCTGACAATCCCGCTGCAGGAACAACTCCGTCAACAAATAACGACGAACAAACAAATGATGAACAAACAGTTGAGCAAATAAGTGAACTTCAAGCACTTAAAGAAAAAATTAAAAATTTTAAGAAAGAACCGCCAAAAGAGCCTGTAACTTTCTTTTTAACTGCTGAAAATACAAAGCGTATCAAGGGAATTAAGGGGCGCGGTATGAAATCCAAATTAATAAACGAATTATTAGATTTGTATTTCTCTGAGGATTGATTAAAGCAATACCTAACCTCAAAAGTATCTTATTAGAGAAAAATAAAAAATGAGTTCGATTATTATATCGAACTCAAATCTTAAAACCTATTGGCTATACAGAGTCGAACCCCGTTCATTGAAAATGTGAAAGTGAATTCGTATTACAATATTTTTAATTATTATCTTTTGAAGCTTGAGCGCTTTTCTTCCTTCCATCCTCTAAAAAGAATTAGTAACTCCATTGACCAAATTATTGCAGCAATCACTGGAAATAAAATTTTTAATTTAAAATTATCTAGGTAGTACCAACAAACTGTTATCAGCATCAATAAGCATAGTAAGCCAGTCCACATAGAACGAATAAATTTTTCCTTTTTATTTAATTTCCAAAAGGAAAATTTCATAGTCTCTCCCACCCTTTTTATAGATAAATATAATTCTATAAATGATACCTGTAAAC
>JAGHSJ010000184.1 GCA_018065935.1 Candidatus Kurthia equi | reverse complement strand
TTAATGGGATAAGTTTATCAGCAAGTGGGTTTTTTAACTTTTGGGTTTTTGCTAGAAAAGGTAAATAGTGGTTCGCCACTTGTTGTTCTGCTTCTAAAATAGGCATGTGCCCGACATTATTTAAAATAACTGGGGCTTCGGCCCGCTTCAATAAAGATTGTAATTCATTTGCCGCTTCCACATTAATTATTTTATCTTGCTTGCCCCACAGGATTAGGGTGGGGGCTTCAATGGTTTGCGTCATTCGGGCAAACGATTCAGGCGTATAAATACGACTCAGGGTGATTAATTGGTCAATCATTTTACGGGTTTGCACTGACTGAGAAATCAGCATTTTTTCTTGTGCTTTTTTAAAATAAATCGGTAAGTCCGGTGGCTTTGCATGACTTGACCCATCACATCGTCCAGATCGCCCGGTTTAGACACAATCAGGTGCTTTAAAAAATAAGGGTCTTTGGTATAGGCAGTATTGGCCTGTTTATAGACGCCTACGCTATTGAGTAAAAACAGGCTTTGAGTATCAAATGGATATTGTGATGCATAAACAGTGGCAATGGAGCCGCCGAGTGAGTGTCCGGCAATATTCAGTTTATCTTCCACATCAATGGCTTCAACAAAACGGCGTAAACGCTGCGTGACATTGGGAACAGACAGATCAAAATTATTTGCAACTTTAGTTTCACCATTGCCTGGAAGGTCTGGAATAATGACGTGATAGTAGGGGGTTAAAAAATGTGCCACTCCATTCCAGTTATCCCGATTTCCTGCCAAACCATGAATGAGTAATACTGCAGGTTTATTGCTGGAGCCACCTTCACTATAACTCCAGCTAATATCACCGATTTTAATGGTTTTACTGCATAAGCCGGCTACATTACGTTCTTTCACTAAATAATTTTCTAATGAAGGTTGAGCACCATGGGGTATTTTATTTATTGTTGCATAAGAGTAAACAGGCGTGCTGATAGAAAGTGCCAAGCACGTCATTTGCAAAAAGCGGGATAAAATCGAGTGAAGCGGTGTCATTGATCATCATCCTAATGTGTTAATGACGATAATTCTTTATACGCAATCATATAAAAATCATCTGATTTTTACTGCATTTTATTTTTTTAAAAATGTCTGTAGTGTATTGTAATTATTATTAAATAATTGTCACTAAATAGTTTTTTGAATTCCGTTACGTCAAGCTTGAAAAGTGTGATCTGGATCAATTTTATGAGCTAAATAAAATATTTTGTAACCTTAGTTATAAAATCAACAGCTATACTTTTTTGCAAGTGACTTTCCAATTGTATCGCATTAAAATATTGTAACTTAAAACCTTGGAAGACCAGCATGCTAACAGCAGAAGAAGCTTTAGATCGTTTAAAAAAAGGGAACCAGCGTTTTGTATCGGGGGAAACGACACACCCCAAACAACTTTCACATCAGCAAAGGGCGGAAATGGCAGGAAATCAAAATCCCTTTGCCATCGTCTTGGGTTGTTCAGATTCTCGTGTTCCTGCTGAAATGGTATTTGACCAGGGTTTAGGCGATTTATTCGTTATTCGTGTGGCCGGAAATGTGGTAGCACCTTCGCAAGTCGGTAGTGTGGAATTTGCTGCAGAACGTTATGATTGCGCTGTTGTGGTTGTACTCGGACATAGTCATTGTGGCGCTATTCAAGCGACCATTGATACCTTAATGAATCCCGATCATCCGCCTTCATTAAACCTGATGTCTATTGTGAATCGTGTTCGACCATCGGTTGAAACATTGATGCAAACTGAACTAAAAAACGATTTATC
>JAGHSJ010000219.1 GCA_018065935.1 Candidatus Kurthia equi | reverse complement strand
GGCGTGATTCGGTGCTTCCGAATGTTAAATTATTTTCTTATTTAGATATTTTTACTATAAAGGTCATTTATATAAAAATCAAGAAGAATTTATCATTTTAAATTTCATCATCAAATATTTCTTCTTTTACTTTGTAACGAGGATCAATCGGCTGGCTTACAGGTAACGGAATAACGTTACTTTTCTTCTCAACTGCCTTTTGACGAGGTGGCTCCGTGTTTTGGGAAGCTGGTTGTTCAATAACATGTTCAACTACGTGCTCCACTTCTATCTTCGGAACGGCCACTACTGTTTCCTCGATAGGTACTCGTTGTTCTTCTTCGCGTTCATTTGAAGGTTGCATAGGCATTTCAATCTGTTCCTGTGATCTTGTCGTAACTTCGGAAATGCTAGGCGCTTCATAGATTGGAAGTGCGTTAGCGTTAGCACTTAAATCAAAATCAAGAGAATACTGACCAGAAGCATTAGGTTGAATAGCATCTGAACTATTAGAAACAATTAACGGTGCCGGCGGTGTTTGTGCAACTTGGTCAATCTGTGGTGCAATAGCATTTACTACATCTTCCGGTAAGATTGGAATTTCATAGTCAGTAGTAGTTTCAAATACAGGTACATTAGAGCTAGTCGTATCGTTCGATAGCGTTCCCAATAATTCATTTTCTTCCCACTGTATAGGTTCACCACTAGTAGATTCATCAATAGGAAGTGTCATGCCATCTGTTGGATCTTCACTACTGCCTAAAATCATATTGCTCCATTCATCATCACTCGTAGGCATTGCTGCACTTTCAGTTGGAATAGGCATTTTCATTTCCGCGCTATTATCAGGCGCATTCTTTGGAACAGCTGAGATTGGTAATGGCTCTAATGGTTTATTTGCTTCGATTTGCTCCACTTGCTCACTATTCGCTGCATGTACAGAGTCTTGTAATGATTTAAGTGTATCCATTACATCATTTGTAATAACGCTATGTGCATCCGTTACATCTAATACTTGGTCCACACTTAATTCATCTTTTACTGTTTGTTGAGGCTCGCTTTCATAAGTATCGTGATTTTCAGCTTTGTACGTCACATAATCCTCAGTGACGTTACGGCTAAATACTTCTAATTGTTCTTTTGAAAGATGTTCAGAATAAACAAGTTCATCTTCATATGTTGATTTAATATCTGATTCTACTAATGACATAAAGCGCTGAACAAATGGTGACTCATGTACGAACTGACCAACTGCCAGTTTCGGAATAGCAATACTATTACGCTCATTTACTACTTGAACAATCATTTGCTTAAATGGTAGCTCACGTATATCCGTTGGCGTAAAGCGCGGCATAAGTTTCTTCTGTGTATTAATACGGTAGCCCCAGGACTGCTTATCATTAGACATAGGCGTACCAGATTCATTCAGAGATTCCTCAACTCTTAATTCTTCCCCAAATTCTTTAGAGAAGTATTCATTATCTTCTACAGGACCACGGCCGAATACGGTCTTGTGTGATGCGTTACCCATTACAGATTTACGGTATGCAAGACCAACTGCATCTAATTGTGCGATAGACTGCATAGCAATAACCGCGCCAACCTTAAAACTACGCCCTAGCGTTAAGAAACGTTCAAAGGCTTCATTAGCGTACAATGGGAATTCATCGACATAGAAGTAAATCGGAATGCGTTTAACGCCAGCCTTTTTATCCTCTTTCGCTCGTCTAAATACAGCTGATTGGAAGTTACGGATAAAGAACTGACCAAATAATAAAGAGAGCTCGTCTAATTCGCCAAGCGCGGTATTCACTAATACGATACCGCCATTCTTTAAGAACTCGTCTGCATTAAACGGTTGCTCACCTTCTGCTGAAACGAATAGTGATTGTAATAAAGTATTTTGAGCAATATCATTGAGGTACTTTTTAGCCCCAGTAATGAACTTGTCTTTTTTATTCTCAACCATTTGTTTCCCTTGATATTTATGCCCCATTGGATAAAGCACGGGCTTAATTTCTTCTTTATCACGGAATGTCTTGTAATCAAGTACATCATTTTCAAAATAAGAAACTACTCGGTTATACGCTTCAAGTTCATTTCGCATTTCTGTTGTAATATCTGTACGTTCTTTGCTGCGTTCAATAATTCCTCGTACTGTTTCTACAACATCGGCTAGGTAGCGTGGGTCTGAAAACATTTCTTGAATGTGTAAAATGTTTGTTTGCTGACCATAACGGATCTTAGCTAATAACGCATACATATTCGCCGCTTCATTTTGCTGATCTTTAAAGAATTGGTCTTGGTCGCCGGCTAATGCGGATAATGTCCCCTGAAATGATGCTGCAGCGGCTTCGCGATTTCCGTCAAAAGGATTGTATTTCATCGACCATGATTTAGTCGGGTCAATGACCATAATCTTTTCGTCGGGAATCCCTAGCTTTTTACATAACGTCAGTACATCATCTACACCATCACCTTTTGGCTCTAAGAATACCAAACCACACTCACGAACACCCGATGCAATTTTAACTAAGTCCTGGGCGATTCGTAATAACAGGGTTGTAGATGTCTTACCTGAACCCGTCGCACCTATAATGGCCTCATGTAGGAACCGTGCATCCTCTTTAATAACGATTGGCTTTTTCGTGTCGATTTCAAAACCGACAATAACATCACAGCTTTCCAAAACATACTCGTGAGCATACTTTGTAAAGTGTGGAGCCTCCCATGTCAGAAAATGCGTTTTCAGCAAGTCTTTATTGATCATGTAATCCCGAGCTTGAATAAACATCATTAAAGCACTAAATATCACAGGCACAACGAATAATACTAATATAAAAGTATCTAAATCGTCGGCTAAGATGATATTTTTGTAAGGCTCATGTAACCGAATACTTGTTAAGTAGTCTAAATAATAATCGAATACGAACTTTGCGCCAGCGCACCAACCCATTACATGAATAGGTGTTAAATTCATGAAAGCCGCGCGTTTACGTCCTTTCTCCGTCTTAGACCAATCCTTTACAATCCTCGGTCCCTCTTTTTGCGGTATGGTGATTGTAGAATACTGCCACGTTATATATGGCAATGCCCACAACATAATGAATAACCACCAGGGCAAAAAGTTTAATATTGCAAAATCAAAAAATCCTAATAAGGTGAGAACCCAATTGATTAATGCAATTGGAAATAAGACACCTACGTTGAAATAGGTCAAGACCGTTACGAGCTTATAGTTCAACGTCATTCTTATAAATTCCTCGCGCTTTGTTTTCTTAATTGCCGATTCAAACCGATAATTAAAGAACCCATCGCGCTCTATCGTTATTTCACCTTTTGGCGCGGGTGCAAGTGGATTTTCGCCGCGCCTTTTAATAATTCTCATTGCAGACTCCTTTCCTCTAACACAAAAAACACCGAACCAAGCCTATATAGAAATATAGACATGATTCGGTGCTTCCGAATGTGTATTTATTTAATTACAAATTTTATGATAGGTCAAAATGAGAACTTCGTCAACTAGCATTAAGCATGAATAAATTCAGATTCCTCAAATTCAATGGCCTTGCCATCTTTTCTCAATATAGGGCGTGTCCCTGATAAGTTTAAAATATATAACTTATTAAAGAATGGCTCATGTTCTTTAAACATACGTTCATTGGTTATCATTTGTGGTGCATATGGACGTAATGTTCGATACGTCACAATCGGTATAACTTTATAAACTCGTTTTGTTTTATCCCCATTAGCAGCAGCTTCATTATTCTTACGTTCTTGTTCTCTAAAGAAGTTGAATACATTAATAGCTGTTTCCCACTCCAAGATACTCAACCCTTCTATGTTAATGAATAAGCAAAGATACTCTCCAGTTGAAGTGTATCGCAATCTCATATTCCCAAGCGCGGCATTAACATTAGTAAATGCTTTTGACTCTAATGATAAATCACCGTACACGAAATTCTTCGCAAGGATCGGAAACTGAAAAGACTCTAATAGTTTTTTTCCAAACGACTGATAATACTCTCGTCGTAAACTTAATAACGTCTTAGGCAAATTTAAGTGGGTGGTCGTAATGATATTAAAATACTTCCCATACTTCGCACAATTCGCATGAAAGGCTTGTACGAATTTCATGTGTCGAGTGTTTACCTGTGCTTCACTAGTATTTTGAATTTCATCAAGGACAACAATCATTCCCTTATAATATTTCAATTCATCTCGTCGTTCTAATTCTTCTAATCGCTTATTCAAACGAACAAACTTAGCATCAAGCCTTTCACCATATTCGGATTTACGGTCATGCTCTAAAAAGTAATACTCATGATCAGTTCGTACTTGCTGCATTTGATTTATCGTTTCTACTTCGATTGAACCATCAGCATTATAGCGAGATTGTTTAAATAACAATTCACCATCGGGTTTATATAAGTCGGACTCTTTGATTTTGGTATCGCGCGGTGATGCATGTAAATTATCACGTATAGAACATATGTTCGCTAACCTTATTCCCCCCAACTCCCACTTCTGACTCATATTCTCAATCGTATCAATTTCTACTTCGCGGTTAAAACTCATAACAGTCGAATGAATGTCGGTTTGGAATTGAAAATGCGGGTTTTCATAAGGCGGTATTCTCCAATCGAAAAAACCTAAATCAAAATCGAAACCACTTTTTTTCCCACGATCATATTCACTGATATTTAATTCAGCGTAAACCATTCTTAAACCATCTTGCGTTAAATGATAATAGACATCTAACGTCTTAGGAGACTTAGCAACCTTAATTAGCTTTACATCTTGTAAGCGTTTAAGAATTTTAGCGACTGATTTACGAGCATTATTAAAATCCTTATTATCCTTTCTTAATCCCCTTAATTCAGGACGGAGATAATAAACAATATGATAAACGGAAGCCATTCTCAATTTGGCAAGATACTTTAAAATGGCCATTTGTTTAGTTGTTATTTTTTTGCTGGTTGGTAAAACCATTTTCACACGCCCTTTCAAGTACCGATTTTAGTGCAATGAAGTTCGGAGTGCAATTCTTATTTTTATGGATTCAAAAAAAGCTAGGAATATCAAGGGCTTGTGCTAGATTTATATGGCGCTCACACTAGGCGCACTTATACGGCGCATGAGGCGCCTAGTATAAGCGCCTAGTGTGAGCGCCTAGTGTAAGGGAGGATTTAAAGTATATTTCGTGAGAATTTTCACAACCAATACATACGAAAAATAGATCGAAAATTAACTTCAATTATGCTAGATTCGCTCATTAAAACCGTTAAAAATACAAATACTTGATTATAAAAAAATAAAAAAATGTAAGATAAAATGACTGTGAAAAAGCAAATAAAAATAGCTTTAAAACAGCAAAATTTCTCTTTAGAAATTCAAAATGC
>JAGHSJ010000239.1 GCA_018065935.1 Candidatus Kurthia equi | reverse complement strand
ATCATATGTTAGTTTACTTTAGCAGTTTCATGCGTAAAAAAAGCTCACCTTTTTTTAAGGTGAGCTTTTTCTATTTCAACAATTACATGAATTCTTTCATTAAATCATTAAATTGATTTTCATTAATCGAAATATCAGATGTGTGTAATGGTTCTTCGTGGTAACCAATTACTTTTTCTTGATATGAAGTTGTTTCCGTATCCTCATAGATGATACCTGTTACTAACCCTTCATGTTCCATCACTGTTTTCATTGCCATTTGACGGTCTGTATGATCGTAACCCTCAATATCAGCAAGTTTTGTTAAGTTCTCTTTGAACCAGTCATATGTGTTTACTTTATTGTAAGTGACACAAGGACTGAATACGTTAATAAATGAGAAGCCTTTATGTTGCATACCTGCTTCAATGATAGCCGTTAATTCTTTTAAATCTGTTGAGAAGCTTTGTGCAACAAATGTAGCACCTGAAGATAAAGCGACTTCTAATGGTTTTAATGAAGGCTCAATTGCGCCACCAGGAGTTGATTTCGTAACGAAACCAGCTGCTGAACGTGGAGAAGTTTGCCCTTTTGTTAAACCGTAAATTTGGTTATCCATCACGACATACGTGACGTCTATATTACGGCGAATGGAGTGGACAGTGTGACCCATACCAATTGCGAATCCATCACCGTCACCACCAGTAGCAATGACATTTAAATCGCGGTTCGCCATTTTAAGACCTTGCGCGATTGGTAAAGCACGACCATGAATACCATGTAAACCATACGCGTTGACATAGCCTGATAAACGACCTGAACAACCAATACCAGAAACAACCGCTAACTCATGAGGCTCGATTCCTTGATTTGCTGCTGCACGTTGAATCGCTGCTTGTACAGAGAAATCACCACAACCAGGACACCAGTTAGGTTTGATTGTATTGCGGAAGTCTTTGAATGTACTCATTATTTAAGCAACTCCTTCACTTTGTTTAACAATTCATTTGGCAAGAATGGTGTACCATCATATTTAACAAGGTTCGCCATTTTTTTATGGCCGCCTAAATTCATTTTAATGACATTTGCTAATTGACCTGTCGCGTTATTTTCTACAACAATTACTTTCTTCGCCCCATCGATTAGTTTTTGCATTTCATCGGCTGGGAATGGGTGAATTAAACGAATATGCGCATGGTTTGTTTTAATGCCTTGTTCATCTAATAGTGGACGAATTTCTTCGATTGGTCCTTTAGTTGAACCAAAACCTACTAATAAGATATCTGCTTCTTCATGAGGAGCATCTGTGAATACAGGCATTTCAAAGTTCACATAATCCAATTTACGCATACGTTTGTCCATTTGCGCTTGACGATTTGGAGCTGATTCCGAAGGTGTACCAATCTCGCTGTGTTCTACACCTGTTACATGGTGAATACCATGTTTTTGACCAGGGACAACACGCGGAGAAACACCATCTTCTGTTACTAAATAACGTTTAAAGTATTCTTTTTCCTCTAATTCAGGAAGTTCATCAAGATTTAACTTACCACGTTTAATTTCGATTTTATTAAAATCAAATGGTTCAATTGTTTGTTTACCAAGTGATAATTGTAAATCTGATAAGACGATAACTGGCAATTGTAATTCGTCTGCGATATTAAATGCTTGAATCATATCGTAGAATGCTTCTTCACCAGTAGATGGTGCGATAACTACTTTAGGAATTTCACCATGTGTACCGTAAAGCATAGCCATTAAATCCGATTGCTCTTGTTTTGTTGGAAGACCAGTAGATGGGCCACCACGCTGTGTATCGACAACCACTAGAGGGGTTTCTGTCATACCTGAAAGACCTAATGCTTCCATCATTAACGAAAGACCAGGGCCTGCAGATGCTGTGAATGAACGCGCGCCACCATAGCTTGCACCAATTGCCATTGTTGCTGCAGCAATTTCATCTTCTGTTTGAATGACTGTACCGCCAAATTTAGGAAGTTTTTTAATTAAATACTCCATAATTTCTGAGGCAGGTGTGATTGGATAAGCGGACATGATACGTACGCCTGCTGCTAAAGCACCTAGCGCCATTGCTTCGTTACCAATCATGAATAAACGTTTTTGACCATCGCCAGGAGCCATTTCAAATTGACCAGGTTCTTTACCTGCCTCAGCTAATTGATCTAGCATGATTTGATGTCCCTGTGCAATAGCTTCTAAGTTTTTCGCTACGACTTCGTCACCTTTGCGTCCAAAAATTTCTGTTAAGACGCCTTGGAAAACTTCATCTTTTAGGTTCATTAATGCAGCTGTAGCACCAATTGCTACCATATTTTTCATTAATGTTGAGCCTAATTCTTTTGCAGTAGCTGTAAATGGAATGATATATAATGTAGCCGGACAATCTTCTGGATTCACAGGTTTAAATTTAGCATCTGCTAAAATAACACCTGTTTCATCTAACTCTTTATAGTTTACATCGATTGTTTCTTGATCAAAGGCTACTAGGATGTTCAAATCATCCGGAACTGTATGCACTGTTGACGTACGGACGTTAATTTTATTATTCGTGTGACCACCTTTAATACGTGAAGAGAAATGACGGTAACCGTATAAGTAATACCCTAAACGATTCATGGCTGTAGAGAAAATTTCCCCGGTACTTTCAATACCTTCCCCTTGTTGCCCACCGACTTTCCATGAAAGCTGATGTAACATCTATAAACATCTCCTTAAATACAGGTTATTTTATCTAAAAAATTCTTTGATTATACTTCATAAGTTTATCATGAAGAATCTTCATTAACTATTGGAAATAGCTGTTTTAACCGAATTTCAGACCTTTGACGGAATAAAAAATGGCAAATATCAAAACTTTCTTTGAATTTTAAAATCACAATTATTTTCCCAATAAAAATTATACAATTTTATTCATACGTTTCAAACTACTTTCTAAGTAGTAGGACGTCTCTTTTATTTATAGGATTCCCTATTTTCAGCGCAGTAAAAAGATTGTATTTTCGACGACTGATTAATTGATTGAACATCATCCGTATTGAAATACAATCTTTGGTGAATTTAGCCTTTAAATGGGTTGTCCGCGTTAATTAAAATACGTTCTGTACTTTTCGCTTGTCCTGTTTGATTATCGATATCTACGAAGAACGCACTTAGGACTTCACGACCGCGTTCTGGTACTTCAAAACGTACAGGCATATTTGTTTTAAATCTGTAAATTACTGATTCTTTTTTCATTCCTAAAACTTCATCATACGGTCCAGTCATACCTACATCTGAGATAAAGGCTGTTCCACCAGGGAAGATACGGTTATCTGCTGTTTGAACATGTGTATGTGTTCCTACTACAACAGATGCCTTTCCTGCTAAACTCCAGCCTAAAGCGATTTTTTCAGAAGTTGTTTCTGCATGAAAATCAACAAATACGATAGGTGAGATTTTTTTTGCTTCTGCAATTAATTCTTCTGCTTTTGCAAATGGATCATCATGTGCGGGTAAAAATACACGCCCGTGAAGATTAATAACTGACATCGTTTGACCATTTTTCGTAACAGTTGTCATTCCACGACCAGGGGCTTCTTCAGAAAAGTTGGCTGGGCGAATTAAATATTCTGTATCATCGATGAAATCGAAAATCTCTTTTTGATCCCAAGTGTGGTTCCCCATCGTAATGACATCGACACCTGTCATTAATAGCTCTTGATAGATAGATTTCGTAATTCCGCGACCTTTAGCAGCATTTTCACCATTTGCAATAACTACATCGACATTGTATTTACGTTTTAGACGTGGTAGGTATTTCTCCACTGCATCTAAGCCAATATCGCCTACTATATCTCCAATAAATAAAACTTTCATTTGTTCTGTTCCTTCTTCCATATCAAAAGGGGCGTGACATTCATTCGTTTGTCACAGCCCCTTCATAATTATTTCGCGTATTCTACAGCTCTTGTTTCACGGATAACCGTTACTTTAATATGTCCTGGATAATCCAGTTCATCTTCAATTCGTTTACGTATATCTTTCGCTAGACGATGTGCAGTAATATCATCGACAGCATCTGGGCGAACGATGATACGAATTTCACGACCTGCTTGTACAGCAAATGATTTTTCAACGCCTTCATATGATTCAGAGATTTCCTCTAATTTTTCAAGACGACGAATATAGTTTTCAAGTGTTTCGCTACGTGCACCTGGGCGAGCTGCAGACAATGCATCAGCTGCTGCGACTAATACCGCAATAACTGAAGTTGCTTCTGTGTCACCATGATGGGAAGCAATACTGTTAATAACTACTGGGTGTTCTTTATATTTCGTTGCTAATTCAACACCAATTTCAACATGGCTACCTTCGACTTCATGGTCGATTGCTTTACCGATATCATGTAGTAAACCAGCACGCTTAGCTAACATAACATCTTCGCCTAACTCAGCTGCTAATAGACCTGATAAATGAGCTACTTCAACTGAGTGTTTCAGAACATTTTGACCATAACTTGTACGATATTTCATACGACCCAAGATTTTCATTAAATCTGGATGTAAATTATGAATACCTAATTCGAACGTTGTTTGCTCACCTGTTTCACGGATTTGCTCATCCACTTCACGGCGAGATTTTTCAACCATTTCTTCAATTCGTGCTGGGTGAATACGGCCATCTTGCACGAGTTTTTCAAGTGCTAAACGTGCTGTTTCACGACGAATTGGATCAAAACCAGATAAAATAACTGCTTCTGGTGTATCATCGATGATTAAATCAATACCAGTTAATGTTTCTAGTGTTCGAATATTTCTTCCTTCACGCCCGATAATGCGACCTTTCATTTCATCATTTGGTAAGTTCACGACTGAAACAGTTGTTTCTGCAACATGATCTGCTGCAAATCGTTGAACCGCAAGTGATAGAACTTCACGTGCTTTTTTATCTGACTCTTCTTTGGCGCGAAGTTCTGCTTCTTTCGTCATTACGGCGATGTCAGTAGAAAGTTCATTTTCTATTTGTTTAAGTATAATTGCTCGTGCTTCCTCGCGCGTTAATGCAGAAATTCTTTCAAGCTCTGTTTCTTGCTTCGTAAGAAGTTCATCCACTTTGTTTTCCATCTGTTCAATATGCTGTTGTCTTTCAGTTAGAGCGCCATCTTTGCGTTCTATACTTGCTTCCCTTTTATTAAGAGCGTCATCTTTTCGATCTAAATTTTCTTCTCTTTGTAATAAACGATTTTCTTGTTTCTGAAGTTCAGAACGGCGATCACGAATGTCGTTCTCTGCTTCAGTTCGAAGTATGTGAGTTTCATCTTTTGCTTCAAGGATTGCTTCCTTTTTAAGGGCTTCCGCTTCTCTTTTACCTTCTTCAACGATAAGTTCCGCAGAGCTCTTTGCACCTGTCACTTTTGAATCATTCACGCGTTTGATCATGACATAGCTAACAACGGCACCGACGATTAGACCAATCAAAGCGGAGATGATGTAACTACCCATTCGAACACCTCCTCTTGCTTCTATTGTTTGTGATTTTTAGTCGGCTATAAATTGTTTTGACAATATACTGCCTAGTTCATTTCATTTTTTAGGAATTTGGAAATTATACATTCTTAATTGTATAGGTGTAGTATGGCTCTGTCAAGGATTCACCATTATGGAATTGCACTATTCTCGTGCTTTTAAGCTGTTTTTTTAACTTAAAAAACGCCTTAAATAAAGCGCTTTCAAAACCATATTAACTGATTAATCTAACTAATTACTTGCCTAGTATAACTTTAGTCAAAAAGTATTTTTCCCAATCAACTGAATTTAC
>JAGHSJ010000424.1 GCA_018065935.1 Candidatus Kurthia equi | reverse complement strand
GAATAAGTCTTAATAAAATATCAAAAATGTTTAAAGCTGATCGTAGTGGATTGGCTAAAAAATTAAAAGAAGCAGGAATTGATGTTGTTAACCGACACAATGAAACTAAATTTGATGAAAATATTTTTGATAATATAAATACAGAAGAAAAAGCATATTGGCTTGGATTTATTTATGCTGATGGCTTCATTTCATCCAACTCTAATGAATTTGAAATTTCTTTAAAAGGTTCTGATATTGATCATTTACAAAAGTTTAATCAATTTATGAATCACACTGATCCTAATCATGTTAAGTTAGGAACTGTTGTTTTAAAAGGAAAGTCTTTTTCAAGATGTAGATGGGGTGTGACTAATAAGCATCTTTGGAATACTTTAAATTCGTACGGATGTGTTCCAAATAAATCTTTAGTTTTAAAGTTCCCAAATTTAGAAATATTTTCTGATCCAATTTTAATTAATCATTTTATCAGAGGGTATTTCGATGGAGATGGATGTTTAATTAAAGTAAAGAGGAAATCGGGAATTAAACCTAGTTCATCTTTACTTGGAACTTTTGAATTTTTATCAAAAGTTAAAGAGATTTTAGAACTTCAAGGATTTGATGTTAGTAAATTAATTTTTCATCCTGAAAAACCTAAAACTTATGAATTAGATATTCATGCAAAATCTCGGTATTCTTTTTTAGATTATTTATATAAAGGCGCTAACATTTATTTAGATAGAAAATTTCAGTTGTATCAATTTTTTAATTCTTGCCGTCCTAAAGAGGAATCTTTAGGATTATCAGAGAGCAAAATCGGGGAAAACTGTGATGTCAATCCCGAGGTAAATTAATGCATAATAACATTAATCACCGTAACGCGTAGGAGATGAAACTATAAAAATAGAATATAATTCTCCCAAGAGTGTTCTCCACCCCAACTGAAATAAGTGGGTGAACAGGTACGCTGAACTTATACGAAAGATAAGTATAAGAAGTTGAGATAAAAAGCTCAACGATAACAAATTGAAGAACGTACTTGCTAAGCAAGTTGCTGAAGGTTTAGGATTAGATTTCTATTTCACAAATGCAGTGACCCAGGAGCATAAGCTTACTGGCTTCATAGATGCTAACGGCGTATATCACGAAACGCAGTTTTACAAAGCGTTTACTGAGGGTGGTTTGTTCTTCTTGGATGAGATGGATGCATCAATTCCAGAAGTTCTTATCGTCCTTAATGCAGCAATTGCCAATGGATATTTCGATTTTCCAGTTGGTAAAATTGAGGCACATCCTAACTTTAGAGTTCTTGCTGCTGGCAATACTCTTGGCACAGGTGCCGATAATCAGTATACTGGTCGTTACTGCTTAGATAGAGCGTCTCTTGACCGTTTCGCAATTGTAAAGATCGATTACTCTCCAGCAATCGATGCTGAAATGTGTGGAGGTGATGAGGCATTACTTCTATTTGGTCAGTGGTTTAGAGCAGTTGCTGATAAAGCAGGAATTCAGTGTGTTTGTTCTTATCGTAGTCTGGATCGTATCCATAAATTGGAACAACTTCAGAAATTTGATATGAAGGACATCATGCGCATGGCTCTTATTAAGGATTTGGATGACGATGACGTCCACGTTCTTTATAACGAGTTAAGTAAGCTTATTCCTAGCAACAAATATGTTGAGGGTTTAAGATAACACAGTCCCGAAAGGGACTTTAGCGGAAATAGCTCAGTTGGTAGAGCACACGATTTCCAATCCTGGGGTCGCGGGTTCGAGTCCCGTTTTCCGCTCTAAATTTCATAATTATGAGTAAGAAAAATAAGTATATGTGGGAATGGAAACCGAAACAGGCGTTTTCGGCTCCAAACCCAACCAAAGGAATTGATAAAGAAGTAATTGAGGAATTAGAACAAATTTTTAAGAATTTGCACACTTCTAAAGATTTAGAAGACTTAAAATTGCAAATAGAATTGCTTAAAAGTAACTTATATTTTAAAAAATGTGCACTTAGGCATCCTCAGATTACAAAATGCCTTAATTATTACAATTCTTGGAAAGAAGATTTTGAAAAAGAAAAAGACTATTCAGAAGCTTTTCCCGTAGAGTCTGACCTCTGGTGGGCTTGGACTAGTTTAAGAATCGATAATACACTTTTTTATGTACATTATATCCTTAAGGAATGTGCTAAGATACAAAGATTAAAAGAATTAATGCCATGGGAAAAATAAAAAGGAAAGCTGGTAAGCATTTTTATACACAAGAAGAGAGTGCTCAGCTTATAGAGTTATTGCGGAGTAGAGATCCAGAAGCGAGAGTTCTGGGAGAAACTTTAATCACTACTTCTGCTACATATAAACATTACAATAAAAATTGGAGGAAACATAACTGGGCCAAAGATTTCTTTGGTTTTGTTAACAATCATACCCGACGGTAGCGAACCACCGACCGTCGTTAAGCTCAAGATGTGATAGAAGTGGAATATAGTTTTTCGAGCCAGTTTTGATAGCTGATTTATAAATATAATTTAAGATAAATTATCGTAAATATAGGAAAAACAAACTGTGCCAGTGCCTATAAAGATTGCATGTAGTAAATTGAAAATAGAATTTAACTCTATTAAGAATTTAATGTCGTAGAATGTACGTAGAGGAGACCTCGTTAAGATTAGTTGCTTTAAAGTAACACTATATGTTAGAGGGTCGGTTGACATTTTTTTGATGCAATACGGTGAGAGCCCTTCAGTAAACTTAAAGGAAAATAAGGTGGTGAAGGGACATTGGGAGTATGGCGTAATTGGTAGCCGCGCCAGACTTAGGATCTGGTGACGTAAGTCGTGGGGGTTCGACTCCCCCTATTCCCACAAATTAAAATTTAGATAAAATGAAAACAAGAACCGCGAATGAGTTAGGTGAAGCTTTATTTCACTTTATGCAAACAGATAGAGAAGAGATTCTGTTAGGAGCCTCACTTTTATTAACACATCCTATTATTACAAATTTAAATAAACATTATAAATTCAAAGTTTGTTTAAGAAACTTGCGTATTGAAGGTAAATTTGGATTCAATAGTTCATATGGAGCGTTTAATTCATACACAACCTTTATTGGAAATCCGAAAAAGTTACTATTACGTTTATTTGAAGAGGATAATTATAAATTTGAAAATACACATTCTGTTCTGTTAGGATGGTTAGGAACTCAGTTGTATGCTCGAAATGTATCTACGAATCCTCAAAAATTGATTGATACACATATTTGGAGATTTGAAAGAAGAACTATAAGAAAAAATAGAAATAGAAATTATGAACTTCTAAACCATTTAGCAGATTGTAAGAGACAGTGTAAATTTACTCAATTTGCACCAGAAACGAAAGTCGCTCACACCTCGTATAAGGTTGGAAAATATACTAAACGAAAAAGATTAAAACTTTGTAAAAAAGTAAGTCTACGTAATTGTCCTAAATGTATGAGTTGGGAAATGTATGACAGGCTACTTAGTGATAGTAGCAAGTATTTTAGTACCAATAATTACATTTATAAGATTAAATAGTGTAGGAGGTTTTCAACCCAGTTATACTTTTAATCTTAGCGTAGGACGGACGCTTGATGATTCATTGGGCGCTGGTAAGGATAACAATTATAAAACTTACTGTTTGAACACGGGAGGCAAAGATGTGGTAGTCATTTGTCGAGGCGTGTAAGTCCGTGCTTTTTTGGGCAAACGCAGGAGATCTTCTCTGAACCCAGTAAGCTCCATGCATTTAATCTCGTTTAGTTTTGCCCGGCTCTTATTGAGTCGGTTAGCTGCTTTAGCTCAGTGGTAGAGCGCATCCTTGGTAAGGATGAGGTCCCGAGTTCAACTCTCGGAAGCAGCTCAAATTAAATTTTAGTAATTATGACAAAAGAAAAATGGATTGATAATGGTCAACCAGATAAATTTCCAGAACCAGAGGATGGATGGGCACATCCTCAAGAGGAATGGATAGATAATGGACAGCCTGGAAATTTTCCAAGTCCAGATGATGGTTGGCTTTAAGGATTAAAAGACTATGGCAAAGAATAAACTTGAAATTTTAGAAGGTCTCGTGAAGTTTCTCAGAGATAATGGTGCTAAAAACTTTTCATATTCTGAAAAACATTATGGATATGAAGAGACACCCTGTGGTGGTTGGTGGGGTCCGTCTACAACAATGGTAAAAAAAGAGATTCCATTATCAATAAAAAGTATTTCTTTTGATTGTGATAATGGAGAAACTATCACCATTACAGCTGAGGATTTCTTGAATTATGTAAATCTTCTTGAGAAGTAAAATAATTGCTTTTTCACATGATTTATTATATCCTTTACCTGTATGTGCTAGGTCTCGCGGCTGCTTTCCTTATCTGTATATTTTTTGATATAGATAACGTGATGGCAAAAACTATTCTATGGCCATTGTGGGTCATTATCGAACTCTGGTTTTCTATCAGAGGTTGGTATAAAGAAATAAAAAAGCGATAAAGCCAAAACATCTAAAGATGTGCTAAATTGAATATAATGTGTTGATGGTAAGGTAACCACTCACCCTACGGGGTAGTTGTGCAGGTGTTCAATTCTCTGCCACCTCTTATATTCAATGAATGCTTGAGATTAAAGGCTTGGTCCAATGTAGAAATAATGTAATACGCGAAGAATGAGGCCTTGTGGCCAAGGCGGCAAAAATTTTATGGTTAATAAGGTATTACAAACACTTGCAAGATTTCTATATTGAATTTATATAACTTAAAGTTTGTGGTAGCTAAACGTATCCCACAATTAAAGCAATCGTTTTTAAACAAGTGACGCTTTAAGTTATAAATCTCTGACTGATAGGAAAGACTATCATTTGCTCACATCAGTCAGTTGGTAGGCTCTGCAGAACATGGGTTCGATTCCCATTGTGAGCACTAAATATTTATTAACATGAAATTAGCAGAAAAAATTGAACACTTTGAATACTGGTGGCGTTTAGGCACTAAAGACTGTCCTTGGAGGGTTAAAAGCCATTCAAGACGCTGGCTTAAACGTCAGCAACATCGTGCTTGGAGACACTGGTCAAAACAAAATTTACACGAAGAAGCAAATCAACCTATGTATAACCGATACTGTGGTTGGGAGTATTAACAAATAAAAATTAGATTAAGATGAAAAAAGAACTTTATTTAGCAACCCTTGTAAGCAGACTTAGAACAGTTTTAGCTATTGTAGCTATTGTTTTTAGTATAGTAAGCTTTTTTGTTGTGCCGATAAGTTTTGCAGAAGATATATCTTGGTGGTTCGCTGGTATTTCAATAGGCGTGACCTTAATTAGCGTACTTCTTTGGATTGTTCTTCCAGATTTAGAAGCCGAGGAGTATTACAAAGAAAACTATATACGAGGCGAGCTAACAGCAATTAAGCGGGCTTCAGAATGGTTAAAATACAGTGTTGAACATTTTAATGGATCTTTAGAAGATTTTATTGTTGATTTTGAAAAGGACATGTATAAAAATATATGAAATATGAAAACAATAGAAGAACGTGCCGCGAATCTTGCAAAAGAGTTCGCTGCTGGCAAACAAAACCGAGAAACTGCAGTATATAAGTCCTGCATTCGAATGGCAACCGAGCAACGCAAGGTAGACGAAGAAGAGTTCCACCCGATTATGGAAGAATCTGTCTTGAAGGCTATCAATAAGCAAAAGAAGATTGACATCGAAAAGGCTTGCCAAGAGTTTTGTCGCAATTGTAGGAGCCACAATGATATGGTTGGAAATGATTGTAAATGCAATCAATTTGAAGCTTTTCGCAAAGCAATGGAGGACTAGGTTATGAAAACAATTGAAGAAAAAGCAAAAGAAGCTGCTGCATTATGCACGGCCTGTAGTATAAGCCAGGACACTGGATGTTCTGAATGTGAAAATAGAGGCTTCTATTATGGGTACATAGATGGAGCTGCCGAGCAAGGCAAGATTGACCATTCAAAAGAACATGTGCTTTGGCTTATTAAGCAATATCATGATTGGGAATATGAGAAAGGTCATGACATGGATACTGAATCCTGGGAAGAATGGATTTCTAAAGCATTAAAAGAATTATGAAAACAATTGAAGAAAGAGCATATGATTGCGCTTACGATATATCAAACGATTGGATGAAAGACAACCCAACTTGGGATGACGTTGAATTAGCATATAAACGTGGTGCAATCGAGCAGCGCGATATTGACGTTGAAGAGGGCGACATTGCTCAGCAGGAGAACATCTTGAAGGCTCTTGAAAAGCAGAAGAAGACTGATACTTATAAGGCTGAGATGAACTTCTGTATATTTTGCAGCAGTTACGACAATTGTGGCGCGCGATATAGTTGCGAAACATTTGAGAAATTTTGTAAAGCAATTGGGGGATAGGTATGAAAAATATTTTTGAAAACGCCTACTTCGGTAAGGTATATAAAACAAGGGAAGGGCGAAGAGCAGTATATCTAAAATTCCTACACAATAATAAGCATCATTTGTATGTGGAAAACACAGGGATTATGGATTGTACTCAAGATGGTTTATACACTTGTATGGCTGGCAGGCTTGAAGATTTAGACATTGTTTCCGAATGGCAAGAACCTATCGATGAAGATAAACTCGAAGAACTTGCAGAAGAATATATAGATACTTGGAGTGAGTCATACTCATGCAAATTGGCATTCAAAGCAGGTTATCGTAAAGCCAAGGAGGAATAAAATCATGAAACGAGTAACATTTGAGGTTGCGAAAGCAATAAAAGATGCAGGATATCCACAAGATTCTGGCATATATTATTATGATTCTTATGGAAAACTAAATGTATATGAATCTTATAGTACAATGTGTCTGCATAATGGGTATAGAGCTCCATTCTATCTTGAAGTATGGTTGTGGTTGTGGCGAGAGAAAAGAAAATCAATTGATATAGTATTTAATGGGTACTCGTGGGAATCTTCTGAAAATTGTGAAGATTGTAATGACCCAGAAGAAGCAATCATTGCAGCAATTAATGCAGCACTGGATTACCTCGAAAAGGAAGGAGAAGAAAAAAATGACAGCAAATGAACTAATGGTTTACGATTGGGCGATTATCAATGAGGATCACCCTGACTGCCCTTTTACGAGACAGGTAGACATTGGTGACTTGTCTTTCTTTACTAAATTTGAGCCAATTCCCCTCACAGAGGAGATTCTAAAGGCAAATGGATTTAACTATGACGGCGGAGAGATTTGGGATATACGATGGGAAGATGAAGACGGTAAGCATCTCTTGAATTTTAGAAAGATGTATAACCAGGATAATAAATGGGATGCTCTCGGTATAATGGCCGGAGGAGAAATTGCATTGATTACATCTGTCCACGAACTCCAACATGTTCTTCGTACGTATGGATTAAAGGAACTTGCTAACAATTTTAAAATCGAATAAATTATGACAATACAAGAACAAATAGCCGTTATGCAAGCATTTGCTGACGGTAAGGAAATAGAATATCGCAGCGATGGGAACTGGGCAAAAGTTAATTATCCTAGTTGGAATTGGGCTAAATACATTTATCGTGTTAAGCCAGAACCAAAGCTCCGTCCTTATAAGAATGCTGAAGAATTTTTTGAAGCACAACAGAGACACGGACTGTACTTTCGAGAAAAAGGTGTAACTGTAGGATATTTTCCGTTTCGAGTTTCTGATAACTGGGTTACTTGGGATACTGCAGCTGGAACTAAGACTGTTGATTATGAAATACTTTTAAGAGAATATCAGTGGCAGGATGGAACTCCGTGTGGAGTATGGGAAGGAGGCGAAAAATGATTTGGGCTCTCGTTTATTTTATTGGATTCTGTCTTAGTTTAATGGGAATATGCATTTATACTGTAATGACAGAAGAAGAGTTGAATGAAGGTGCATTTTTTGACCTTATAATGTTAAGTTTTGTTTGGCCATTCTTCTTGGGAATTCTCCTTATGTGGGGACTCTGTAGAGGTATAGAGGATCTGCTTTATAATTATCTTCTTAAATGTCGTAAAAAACGTAAAAAATAATTATGGAAACAAAAGAACTTAAAATTCAAATTCCTGAGGGATACGAAATCGATCAGGAAAAGAGCACCTTTGAGAAGATTGTGTTCAAGAAAAAAGAGGAACCTACGACTTATAATGAAGTAGCTGATTTAACTCTTCGTGGTAAAGAAGGTTTTTACATTTCTAGTGGTGGAGTTGTATTTGGTTTTGGTAGCATTGATGCATCTACACACTGCCCAAATATTGCTCTTACCAAAGAGCAACTTGAATGGCTTCTTGCTCTCAACAAGTTGCAGAACGTTGCCAATTACCTTAATGGTGACTGGAAACCTGATTGGAGTGACGGAGATTCTAAAAAGTACCTTCTACAGTATTGTGCGAATTCGAAATTCTTCAGTGTAAGTTTTAATGATTCCCATAATTTGGGGAATGTCTACTTCAAGTCGAGAGAACTTGCCATAAAAGCAATCAAAATCCTCGGCGAAGAAGAAGTCAAGAAAGCTCTTGGTGTTTATAAAGGTTGTTAAGTATGACTACAGAAGAAATTATAGCCAAATTAATTGACGATCATGCCATATCAGGAATGGAAGCTGTAACAATGATGAAGGATTTATTCGTAAATCGATTCATTAAGCATGATGATTCTATTTCTATTAAGCCTGAAATCTCTAAACCAGGAGATGTTCATGTTAAGTATGGAATTCGTGAGCCAATGATAGCTGTAGCGTACGGAGTAACAGATCCTTGGAAAAGAACGATTGATGACACAGTTACTACGTCAAACGTTTACAAGGATACAGCTAATTCATTCTCTTTCACTACTACATCGAATGGAGACGACGTCCTTAAAGGATGACTCTCTAAAGTCCTGTAGCTCAGATGGTTAGAGCACTACACTGATAATGTAGGGGTCTCCAGTTCAAGTCTGGACAGGACTACGACACAGCACCAATCGAAAGATTGTCCGTTAACTAACAGAGTCTGGATGCGAGAACCAGATATAAAACACGTGCTGTTAGGGATTAGTGAATGTGGCTAGATAGATAGCTAGCGGTGACGGTGGGCACCTTTCAAAGAAACCCACCTCTGGTCTCGTAGCTCAGCTGGATAGAGCAACACCCTTCTAAGGTGTGGGTCCTGCGTTCGAATCGCAGCGAGATCACCAATTATTAACAATTAAAACAATTAAATTATGACACCAATGACTGATGAAGACGTTAAGCAATCGCAACAAATTGCTAGTGATATCATCGAAGTTCTTCCTGATAGTGAAGATCCTCGAGTGATGACAAATATTTTAACTGCTCTCACAATGACTGTCGGCTCGCTTATGGCGGCTACTGTACCAGAATCTAAGTTTGCTGAATTTATTGAAACTTTCTCAGGAAGTATAAATGAATTTGCAATTACCATAGTTGAGAGCCAGAATTCTTCGGAAAATGAAACGGACGACTAAAAGTGCCCGATTGATGCACCTTGTTTATTCGCGTCAAGCTTTATATACGTGGAGTCCAAGAACTCGAATGTTTGTACAGCATAAAGCTCACTATATTTCTGAAGATGAACTTAAGCGCATAAAAGTATATCTTTTTTCGGATGATCCTATTACAATTGTATTAGGATTATTGTGGGTAAAGAACTGCGCTACTTTTAAGCACTATAAGCGAAACGTAATTCAAATTCGAATTTTGCCAGGACTTATTATAAAAGAAACTCTGGAAGAAGCTTTAGGTTTAGCTTTAAATGCGCTTAGTAACGATTTAAATAACGTAAATGCTCAAATACGAGTAATGTGCATTTATGAGTGGTTGGAAAGCCACTGCAATTTTAACCGCTGGGTTGAGGAGTCCAGTTAAAATAATCAAGCCTCCGTCTAGAATTCTGTGGACGCTCGTAAAGGAATTCCGAATTTTTGACTCTGTTTCTGGCAGTAAAGGAGAACAGTAGCAGTGCGACATTAAAAAAGAGAGTAGCCGTGTAGGAAGCGACAGGTACGCTCGTCGTGAAAGTCTTGGGGTTATACAGTTGGTGACTGCTTCCCTCAAGATATGGTTTGTTAGCTCAGTTGGTAGAGCATTACACTTTTAATGTAAGGGTCTTGGGTTCGAGCCCCAAACAAGCCACAATTTTTAAAATATTATAATCAATAATTAAAATTAGATAAATATGGAAACAAAAACTAAAATTGTAGTATGGATGCTATGGGCAGGACTTATGTTGGTTGCTATCGACTTGAACATAGTACACAATAGAATCTCTAAACTTGAGAACGGTGAACAAATGGAAGTCAAAAAGGATAGTACTGTTGATTTGTCGCATCTTGAACTCAATAAGGAGAACTTTGAATTCGTATGTCATTATTACGAAATTCATCACCCGGAGATAGTGTATGCACAGGCTCAGTTAGAGTCTGGGCATTTCACTTCTTCTGTTTATAAGAATAAGAATAATTTCTTAGGTCTTTATGATTCTCGTAAGCATGAATACTACACTTTCAATCATTGGACTGAATGTTTAAGAGGATATAGAGATTACGTTCAAGTAAAATGGGATGGAAATGGTGATTACTATCAATTCCTTACCGATTTACCTTATGCAACTGATTCTTTGTATATAGGAAAAATTAAGTCGTTAGCTAAAAAGTTTAACACATGAAAAGTTTAGTATTTACCTTAAAATACTTATTTTATCATTTAAAACTTCATAATTATAAGAAAATGACTAAAGAAGAGATAAAAGCACTTCGTTCAATGTTGTGCAGTACGGATCCAGAACAAGTTGGATTAGGCCTTCAGCTTCTTGTAACGAATGAAAAAGTATCTTATCTTATCGAGCATAGATTAAAATTGTGGCGAATAGATAGTGATCAACGCATAAACATTGGTTATTTATTACCAGGGTGGGCTGATAGTCCTGAGGTATGGGAAAAAGTTGCACAGATGGAGTTGTCCAATATTGAAAATACTTGGCCTGTAGTTCTTTTGGATTTACTAACAATAGATACAGATATTCCAGTTGTAGGAGGTTTATTTGTAGAGAAAAAGTGGGTAAATCTAGACACAAACAAATACTCCTTGCTTGACTCTGGGGAATAAGTCAAGCGTGCATATAAGAGTAATACTCGTGAACATGGTGGAAGCCCAAAAAGCGAGTCTTGCTGGTAACTGAATTGGTGCACAAGTTCAGATGTCACACTGATAATATAAACGCGTAAAGCAATTAAACTATCAGGACACTTAGGTGGGTAGTAATTACTTTTATATGCAAAACTATTGCTGTATAGGTTAAAAGGTAGGCCTCTCGAATATTCGAGGAGTGGGAGTTCGAATCTCTCTACAGTTCTAAAATTTTACAAAAATGAAAAAAATTGAAATAAATATATCGGATGAGATTAAAGAAGGGGCTGTACGATTGTTTCCTCTTTTAGAATCTACTGATCCTGAGGCGGTCTTGTTAGGCACAATGTGTATATTGGCATTATTGACAGAATTGGGATTAGATGTAAATAAAACAGCCATAGCAAGTAGAGTTGCTCCTTATCAATTTTGTTTGAGCCAGTATTTGGATCCTGAATGGAGCAAAGAGGTAGCTGTAAATATGGCTAGCGAGTTTGATCGGGATCAAGTAGAGTTATATCTTATTCATAGGATAGCTAGAATACTTTCTGGACACACAAAAGAAAAGGATAAATTAATTGAATGGTACAATATTTATGACGATTAATTTAACTGAACCAGAAAAAGAAGAGGTTCGAAAAATGATTGATTTGTTAGAATCTAAAGATTCTGAGGCAATTCTTCTAGGAATTGTATACATTCTGGATATTCTTAAAAATAAGGGTGTCTCTTTGGAAACTTATTATGTTAAGTGGCCAAAAACCGGAGACATTCAGAATTTAAAACAATATACGAGTGAAGCTTTCGTAAAACGCACATCCGAGTTGATGGCTGAAATGCAGCATTCCGATTTATTAAAAGGTTTTTGGATCTATATAATTGCTGCGGATTTTATTTCAGAAACCCCAAGCTTAATATTTTATGAGAACTATCTTAGACATTAAGATTACTGAAGAGCAGAAAGAAGAAGCACGTAAGATTCTTGAATTACTTAGAGTTGAAGATGATTCCGAAGCTTTTGAACTCGGGTTAACTTATTTAAAGGTGTTTTTAACAGAAGCTGGATTCAACATTGACACGGATAAGGCGCGAATGGATAACGATTGGTTTAGTTTATCTGAACTGCAGGTTAAGGAATCCGGTGAATATTTTACGGATCTTATTTCACGAACTAGAGCGCAAACTTGGAGTAGAATTATAATATTGTCTCTTATCTATGATAAGCGTCCTCCTATTTTAATATTTGAACGATTTGATGAAGACATTTGAATTAAAAGTAAGTGATGAAATAAAAAAAGATATTCCTGGGATTTTACTCCTTTGGGAATCTAATGATTGGGAGGCAGTAAAGCTTGGATTAACGTATACTATGCAGATTATTCAAGAGTTAGGACTATCTCGAGAAACTGATGCTGTCGGATTTTATCGTGATCACTACAACACGCGCGCATTTAAATGCGTTGAGTTTCGTATTTATCACGATCAATGTTTTGATAACTTTGCTAAAAATATTGTTCACAATGGGTATAGCAGAACAGATTATGATATATACTTGTTTTTAACGCACTTATTAAGTGATGAAATAAAAATAGTTTTTAGACATGAATAAAATAAATATTACCATAACTCAAGAAGTTAAAGATGAAGCTGGAAAGATTCTGGATATGCAGTTATCTGATGATCCTGAATCTGTATATCTTAGTTTAACTCTTGAATTTGATTTACTAAAACGACTTGGGTTAAATCTTCAGAAGGATTACGTTTCGGATATGCCAGAAGATACCCCAGTTGTACAAAATTTAGCAGTTTTACATAAATGGTGTCAAATGTATAAGAATGCTCAAACCATGGCTGCCAATCCAGTAGATTATCGTCTGAGAATGTATTGGACGACTCAAATCTTAGAAACATTAGCTGGTAAGAGCTCTCCAAAAGTCAAGTTTGTCAGATGAAGCGCATTGAATTAAATATAACTCCTGAAGTTAAAGAAGAGGCTGCTAAAATTTTGGAACTCTTAAATGCTTGTGATACAGAAGCTATTTGTTTAGGTATTGTGTATCTAAGTCATCTGTTGACTAGCATTGGAATTTGTCTTGATACTGATGGAGTATCTTGTGTTAATCAACATACGTATAGTTGGGAAATTATTCATCATTTGGCTTTATATCAGGGTCAAGATAAAGTTAAGTATATCTCAGGTATGCTAAGTAGAACAGATGTCGATGCTAGATCAGGATTTTGGGTTTATAACATCGTCACCTATTTAGCAGGAATGGAATGTGACAAATTAACATTTTATAGAAAAGATGAACATGATTGAAATAAAATACCTTGTCATTAACGAGGAAATTAAAAGGCAATTAGAACAAATTCGTGTCATGGTTTACAGTGATGATGAAGAAGCTAAATTGCTTGGATTAAATTTACTTCCTGAAATTCTTGAAAAGGATTTACACTTAGATTTATCTAGAATTGCTGTAGGTGGTGCGTGTTTTAAGCAGAATAATCCATCTATATATTCATTCTCTTTAAAACATCTTTTAGATCATAACGAAAAGTTAGCAGCTCGTCTTTCAAAGACTGACCCAGATGATTTAGACTCTTTTTGGGTTGTGAAAGCTATTTTAATTCTACTTATGAAAGACAATGCTCATGTCTTAGTAGATAAAGAAGATAAAGCTGTATTTAAGGTAAAACATAATTAAAATTACACATAGGTTCGGCTAACTTTCTTCAGAAGTTCTTAGGTTAGCGTAAAGTCCTTTGCTTTGCGAGTTAGTAAAGGCAATTCGGTTTTGACAAATCAACTCGAGAGGACTAATGGGTCTGCTTCCACAAGAAAAGAAGCCTGATGTAATTATTTCATATATGAATAAG
>JAGHSJ010000166.1 GCA_018065935.1 Candidatus Kurthia equi | reverse complement strand
AATTTATAGTGCATTCAATCTTATTAATAATGTTAAAATAAACAATCAAGCTGAACAGCTAATTGATGAACAGTTGGCCCTTCAACTTGCAAACGAAGCTTCGCTCGCAAGTTTCTCTATTGAAATTGCTTCTGCTCGAGGTTATGTATTAAATAGGGAATATAATAATTTAGATGAAATAGAAAAATATCAAGAAATATTATAAAAAAACCAAAAAATAATAAAAAAACATTCTGACAATCCATTAGCTCTTGAACTGAATGAAATGACAGAGGAATGGTATACAAATATACATAAACAGGTACTTGATGTTTACTACAACGGGGATATCGAATTGGCTAGAGAAAATCTCACAGCATTAGAAAAATCGGGCGCTACGATTCGTGAAGGCTATGAGGCATTAGTGGCTAATCGTTCTGAAGCAATTACTAAAAAGGTGGATGAATTAGTCAATAGCACGCTTATTATTCAATCGGTTGGCATTATTCTAACGATTATTGTCATTATCCTTGCTTGTTTTGTTGCTTATTTTACATCCAAATCTATAGCAGTTCCTGTCAAACGAGTGACTGCTCGTATCACTCGTTTGGCTGATGGCGATCTAACGCAAGAACAGGATGAAATCAAACAAAAAGATGAAATTGGCCAGCTCGGAATAGCCACTAATTCCCTATTGACCAAGCTAAATACTATGCTCACTACAATCAATGATAATTCAAAAACAATTGCTCATCATAGTCAGTTTTTAGCGCAATCTTCTGATGAAATTAAACAAGGGGCAAATCAAATATCCGTAACGATGCAGGAATTAGCTGAAGGTACAGAAGAGCAAGCTTCTCATGCTAGCGAACTATCTACTACAACTGAAAATTTCGTCTCAATTATTCAAGATTCGAATAAAAAGAGTAATGAGGTCTATGAACGCTCAAATGATGTTTTAGCACTAACGACTGAAGGCTCTAAATTAATGCAAGAATCTACGGGACAAATGAAATCAATTGATCAAATCATGAATGAAGCTGTTTTACAGATGAACCAATTGAATAGTGAATCAGCTGAAATTTCAACGCTGGTAGAAGTGATTAAATCCATAGCAGACCAAACGAATCTCCTAGCATTAAACGCTGCTATTGAAGCTGCAAGAGCTGGTGAAGCAGGTAAAGAATTTGCAGTGGTTGCTGATGAAGTCCGTAAATTAGCGGTTCAAGTTTCGATTTCTGCAACTGATATTTCTAAAATCGTTCAAAAAATACAAACAGATACGATGAGCGGATCCTCTTCTCTTGAATATGGGTATAGTGAAGTCGTAAAAGGGACTGCTCAAATACAAGAAACAAACCAAACATTCCAAACAATTCATGAGGCTGTTCGAGAAATGGCATCAGAAATTCAAATCATTTCAAATGATTTACAACAAATTGAGGGTTCTTCAACTTCAATACAAATGGCAGTAGATGAAATTGCATCGGTATCTGAACAGTCTGCAGCTGGAGTAGAAGAAACAACGGCGACAATTCAACAAACTGCTAGTTCAATTGAACAAATTTCAGACAATGCAAACAGCTTAGCTAAAATTGCCAACCAACTAATAGCAACCGTTAATCGTTTTAAATTATAATCCTTGCACTCTACTTTATAAATTTAGCTACTTACTGTTCTATTCATTATCAATCCCCTATAAGATGAACACTTAAAACTGTCATCTTATAGGTTTTTTAATGCATTAAATGATACATACCGGTTTTCATTATGAACGCTGAAATCGTCTTAATTTATACACTGCTCGACACTTTCACTCATATTCTTTTCTATTCCTACTATTTATTTACTATCATTCACTCTAATTTTTCAAAGGATATAATAGACGATTCAGGAATTCTTTCGTACGAAAGGAATTTTTATTTTACAAATTCACCTTAAAAACCCCAAATTGCACCACTCTACTTACCTATCTCTAAATCGTTCTTCAATATAACCTTGTTGAATTTTCCTTTTCTCTATCTGCTCCCCCTTCCAAAAAACCATACTCATTCATGTGTTCTATTCTAC
>JAGHSJ010000255.1 GCA_018065935.1 Candidatus Kurthia equi | reverse complement strand
AAGCGAATTGGTATGGAAAAGAGATAATTAAGATTGATAAATGGTTTCCATCAAGTCAAATTTGTTCTGAGTGTGGAAATAACGATGGCAAAAAAGCCTTGCATATTCGTGAATGGACTTGTAGTCAGTGCAACACTAATCACGATAGAGATATCAATGCAAGCAAAAATATATTGACCGAAGCTCTAAGATTACAAGTGTTAGCTTAGATAAAATATAGAACCGTAGGAACTACGGGGATAGCTTAGCAAACAAGAGAAACCTCTGTGAGTAAAGAAATAAGCTTGCAAGTATGCTCTATTCCTAAGAATCTCGTGACTTCAGTCATGAGAGGTTCAAATGACTACTTTGATTATTTTTACACATCCTAAATTAGAAGCTTCTAAAGTAAATAAATATTGGCTACAGCAACTCGAAAAATACCCGGACCAATATACGATTCATACTCTTTATGATAAATATCCAGATGGAAAAATTGATGTTGTTGCTGAACAAAAACTCCTTCTTCAGCATGAGATCGTCGTTCTACAATTTCCTGTTTTTTGGTTTAGTAGCCCTCCCCTGTTAAAGAAATGGCTCGATGATGTTTTTGTACCAGGGTTTTCACATGGAGAAAATGGCTATCAGCTCGAAGGAAAAAAATTCGCACTTGCTGTAACCGCAGGTATTCAGATGAATGATTATAGTGTATATGGTCGCTATAAATATACGATGGAGCAGGTTTTAACGCCCTTCGTCGCAACATTTCTTTATTGTAAAATCGACTATCGTTCCTACTTCGCATTTTATGGGCACGAAACACCTACTGATGCTTCACCTACCGATGAAAATAGCGTGAATGAGGAAGAATTGCAACAAAGCGCCAGTGATTATTTACATTTTCTAGAGAGCTTATAATATTAAAAAAACGTTGAAATCAGTAATTGATTTCAACGTTTTTTCTATTTTATGCTTCTTTACCACAGCATTTTTTGAATTTCTTGCCGCTTCCACAAACACATGGGTCGTTACGTCCAACTTTACCTTCTTCATCTCGAATTGCATCAGCGAAGCTAGTTGTTGTGTTTTCCGCACGAAGTGCATCTTCCTTCTCTTTTAGAACTGTATGCCACTGTTCTAACTCCGCATGCGTTGCATTTACTGACATATGGTATAAGTACAGTAATTCTTCTTGTTCTGGGAAGTCGATTTCTTGTAATACAGCGATATATTGATCCATTAATGGAAGAAGTGCTGGCGATAAATGACCTGCTAATGCAGCATATAAAGCTTCTTGAATTTCTTCACTTGGATTTTCATCCAATGCTTCTAATAATACTTTTTCAGCTAATGGCGTACGAATTTCTTTTAACACTGAAATCGCATCGTAAAAAGTCACTTCATTTAATACATGTGGTTGAAGTGCATTCACAACTTGTTCTTCGTCTAATTTAATTAGCGTATCAACTACAACAGATAATAAAATTTCTTCTTTGTAACGTGTTAATAACGACGTTAATTGAGGAATATATGCATCTAGTTTTAATAGACCAATCGCACGAACTGCTAAAATACCTTTTGCCGATAATTTCGTACGGCCTAATTCTTCATTTAACATTTCTTGAATTTTAGCGTCATTAAATTCGCCATTTTTAATTAGTACATCTTGAACCTTCGTCGCTTTTTGGAAAATAGCCATTTTTTCCGACTGTGCTAATTGCGTTAAAAGATTTTTATACTCTTTCCATAAGGGTTTTAAATCGTCGCCTGTTGCACCTTCGAAAGAAACTAATTTCTTCGCGAAATCCATCGTATTTTTACTAATATGAACAGCTAACTCCTGCTCTTTTTTCACTAATAATGCAGCTGGTGTATTATCTAAAAATAGTTGAACTAATTTTTTAGTTTTGCTATCTAACTCGTCTACCCATTGTAATAATAAGTCGATTGTACGTTCATTTTTAGGAAAAGCATCACAGTTGATAAAGACACTTTCACGTAAATCTTTATTTGTTGCACATAATTCCATTAAATCATTCGTTACTTCAACTGGTACGATTGATTCACTCGCAATCTCATTTAGTGTAAGGTCACGTAAAATTGTATTGTCTGAAGCTAAATTTTTTCTAATTGTTTCGATATAATTCATGTTGTTAGTTCCCCTTAATTCTTCTTAGATTTATGCTTCTTTTCCACAGCATTTTTTGAATTTCTTGCCACTGCCACAAATACATGGGTCGTTGCGTCCTACTTTGCCGAAATTCTCACGAACGACAGCTTGTAAATTGACTTCTTTAAAGCTTTCTTCAAACTGTTGTGCATTTTGAAGTGCTACAGTATGCCATTGTTCTAGTAATGGATGTGTACGTTCTATCACACGATAATACGCATAGAACATCTCATTCATATCATACATCATCGCATACTCGCCTTTTTCGATAAATCCATCAATGTAAGGAATCGCTAATAGCGAAAAATGACTCGTTAAAGCATCTAAAATCGTTTCCTTCGTCCCTGTATCTGTTGCGAGTGGATACATCGCAGCTAATATTTCACTTGAACGAGATGACTTAATGCCTTTTAAAACAATAACAGCTTGCTTGAATAATGAATCTGTCGGTTGAACATTCGCTAAAGCTTCAACAATATCAGCTGATTGCAGACGAATGGCTGCTTCAATTACTTCTGCTAAAAGTAATTCCTCTTCATCATATTTCAACAATTCAACTAATAGACTTGCGAATGGCTGAAGCTCCATGCGACCAATTGCACGAATGGCTAAAATACCATTTTCATCTAATGCACCATTTTGTAGCTGATGGCTCAATAGTTTGGCAATTTCACTCGCATGATATTCATCTGCACGCATTAATGTATCTTGCGCTAACTTCGCTGTGTCATATAGATTAGCATCAAATTCACTCGCCATTTTTTGCACTAGGTCGCTATAATATGCCCAAACTGGTGCGATGTCTTCTCCTGTCTTACCTTCAAATGACAAGAACTGACTCGCATATTTAATATATTCTGCCCCAACATAATACAGTAAATCCTCCGCATATTTCACGAGATATTCGGCTGGTGTATCCGTTAAAAAGTTCTTCACTAAAATTTTATGCTGGAACGGTAATTCAGTAATCCATTCCAATAATAATTTAATCGTTTCTTCATCTTTTTCGAAGTTCGCACATTTAGTTAAGACACTCACTCGAATATCTTCGCGATCACGACAAAGTACCATTAAATCATTCGTTACTTCCACAGGTACAGTCGGGAGCTTCGATAAATTGTAAAGTAATTCTTCGAATAAAATGGCATCCTCTGTTTTTATATGTGTACGGATAGTTTCAAAAAAATTTTGCATGAATAGTTCCCCTCATCTGCATGATTTCTTTCCATACTCATCTAATGAAAGTTCAAGTTGGTAATTACTTTCATAAAACAAAGTTGAAAGAAAAAACCTCGCTAGAATAAATTCTAACGAGGTTAAAATAGTTCTTAATTATTTGCGTAATTGTTTGAATGCATATTGGAATGCAGCAATTGTTTTGTCGATATGTTCTTCTGTATGCGCTGTAGACATGAACACGCCCTCGAATTGTGAAGGTGGTAAGAATACACCTTGTTGTGCCATTAAACCATAGTACTCAGCGAATAATGCTAAATCAGATGTTTTCGCTGTTTCAAAGTCGATTACTTTTTCATTTGTTAAGAAGTAACCAATCATTGAGCCTGCACGATTAACTGTGTGGGGGATATTATATGTTTCAGCTGCTTCACGGAAACCTTGTTCTAAACGGTCACCTAATTTTTCGAAGTGCTTGTAAGAGTCTTCAGTTAAACGGTTAATTGTTTCTAAACCAGCTGTCATTGCCAACGGATTACCTGAAAGTGTACCCGCTTGATAAATAGGACCTGCTGGTGCAATTTTTTCCATGATGTCACGACGTCCGCCGAAAGCACCTACTGGAAGTCCACCACCGATTACTTTACCAAGGCAAGTAAGGTCAGGTGTCACATTATAATAACCTTGGGCTGAATGATAGCCTACGCGGAATCCAGTCATAACTTCATCAAAGATTAAAATAGTACCTGCTTTTGTTGTTAGGTCACGTAAACCTTCTAAGAAACCTGGAAGTGGCGGTACACAGCCCATATTCCCAGCTACAGGTTCTACGATAACAGCGGCAATATCTTCACCGAATTTTTCAAATACAAGTTGAACCGCTTCTAAATTATTATAAGGCACTGTTAATGTATTTTGTGCGATTGACATAGGAACCCCTGGGCTATCTGGTAAGCCTAGAGTTGCTACACCAGAACCCGCTTTAATTAATAATGAATCACCATGACCATGATAAGAACCTTCAAATTTCAAGATTTTATCGCGACCTGTGAAACCACGTGCAGCACGAATAGCAGACATTGTAGCTTCTGTACCTGAAGATACCATACGAATCATCTCTACTGAAGGGACACGACGGATTACTTCTTTGGCTAAATCATTTTCGATTTTAGTAGAGGCACCGAATGATGTACCTGTAGCTGCCACTTTTTGAATTGCTGCTACAACATCAGGGTGTGTATGACCTAAAATTAGCGGACCCCAAGATAATACGTAATCAATGTAGTCATTGCCATCAACGTCAGTGATGATTGCGCCATGACCTTTTTCCATCACGATTGGTTCTTGTTTTACTGCTTTAAATGCACGAACAGGGCTATTTACGCCACCTGGCATTAAGTTAACTGCTTCTGCGAAAATTTCGCGTGATTTATCAAATGAAATTGTCATCGTTATTTTTCCTCCAACCAACGTGCGGCATCTTTTGCATGGTATGTCATGATTAAATCTGCACCAGCACGTTTCATACTTAATAAAGTTTCAAGAACTGTTTTCTTCTCATCCATCCAGCCATTTAATGCTGCTGCTTTTACCATTGCATACTCACCTGATACATTGTAAGCCACTACTGGTACATCGTAGTTATTACGTACATCACGCACAATATCTAAGTAAGATAATGCTGGTTTCACGATTAGGAAATCTGCTCCCTCTTCAATATCTGAAGATGCTTCACGCATGGCTTCCATACGATTTGATGGATCCATTTGATATGTTTTACGATCACCAAATTTAGGTGCGCCATCTGCAGCTTCACGGAAAGGACCATAGTAAGCAGATGCATATTTCACCGCATAAGACATAATTGGCACATCTTCAAATCCTGCTTCATCTAGCCCTTTACGAATTGCTGCTACGAAACCATCCATCATATTTGATGGGGCGATAATATCCGCTCCAGCTTCTGCTTGAGACACTGCTGTTTTCGCTAATAAATCCAATGAAGGATCATTTAAAATACGTTCATCTTCCGAAACAACCCCACAATGACCATGTGATGTGTATTCACATAAACATGTATCTGCAATAACTACTACGTCTGGGTAGTTTTTCTTCACAAAACGCGTCGCTTCTTGAACAATTCCATGATTATGATATGCCTGTGAACCTACTTCGTCTTTTTCAGCTGGTAAGCCAAATAAAATAACTGAAGGAATCCCCAAAGCTACAACTTCATCCATCTCTTCTTTTAGACGGTCAATCGAAAATTGATAAACGCCTGGCATAGAATCAACGGGATTTTTAATATTCTCGCCTTCCATTACGAAAATTGGATAAATGAAATCTTCTTTATGAAGATATGTTTCTTTTACCATTGCACGCATTGTCGCACTTTGTCTTAAACGTCTATGTCTTTTAAATTGTAAGTTTGTCATCTTTTATGTTCCTTTCGCTTCGCTATTTCTTCAATAACGGCTGCCATTGTATATTCGCTTGGCTGTATAATATTTGTCGCACCGACTTCTTGTAAAGCTGCATATGTGATATGACCAATTGCTGCTACATCTACGCTGTCCCAACTAATGTCCGGTAGAATTGCTTCTACATATACATCAACTGCCGATGGACTTGCAAACACTATTGTACACCTTTTTTGCTGAATTACGTTACGCATTTGATTAATTGATTTCGTCGTCGGCATCGTCTCATAAATCGTCCAGGTTTCCACTGGACAATGCAAGCCTTCCACAATCGTATTTTTCGCTAATGCCCCACGAATAAATAAGCAATTGCTTTTAGCTGTCAATAATTTATTAAACTCTTTCACCATGACATCCGCACTAAATATCGTCGGAATAAAATCAATGTCAAAGCCGACTTCTTTTAAAGAGTCGGCTGTTTTTTTCCCTACAACGGCTATTTGATTCGTCCAATCACCTGCTGTCATCTGATACTGCTCCATCTTATGAAGGAAAGCATAGACAGCATTTTGGCTTGTGAAAATCAACCAATCAGCTAGCTGGCTTTGCTGTAAATACTGTTTGTCCTTCGGAGAATTAATTTCCACAGTTTCAATGAGTGGCAAATGAATAGCTGAACCACCTAGCGCTTCGATTCGTGACTGAGCATTACGCGTAATCGAAGTACCAGTTAACACGATCGAATCGTGCAAAAGAGGCAAATTATTGCTCATTTTGCTCCGCTTTTACTTTTTGAATCAATTCATAAGCACCTTGCTCAGTAAGATGTTTTGCAACTTCTTGACCAGCAATCTCAGCATTTTCATGTGAAATTTTTTCTGTGTAGAATACAGAAGCATCAGGAGCTGCTACCAATCCTTCAAAATGAACTTGACCATCTTCATATGTGGCAAAACCTGCGATTGGCACTTGGCACCCACCGTCCATTGCTGCTAAGAAAGCACGCTCTGCATGCGCTGTTTCCCAAGTAGCTTTGTCCGTCATTTTCGCTAGTGCATCTAATAGTTCTTGGTCATCTGCACGACATTCGATTCCTAACGAACCTTGTCCTACTGCTGGTACACATAATTCAGTAGATAAGTATTCTGTCACGACATCATCAGACCAACCTAAACGTTTTAAGCCTGCTGCCGCTAGAATAATTGCATCATATTCTTCTGTTTGTAATTTTTCTAAGCGCGTATCTACGTTTCCACGAATCCACTTAATGTTTAAGTCTGGACGAGCTTTTAATAATTGCGCACTACGACGTAAACTCGATGTACCTACTGTCGCACCCTGTGGTAAATCAGCAAATTTCACATGATTTGTCGAAATGAATGCATCACGTGGATCTTCACGTTTCGGAATACATCCGATGACTAACCCTTCTGGTAACACAGCAGGCATATCCTTCATGCTATGTACAGCGAAGTCGATATCCTTATCGAAAAGTTCTTGCTCAATTTCTTTTACGAACAAGCCTTTGCCGCCTACTTTAGAAAGTTGTACATCCAGAATTTTATCTCCCTTAGTAACAATTTCTTTAATTTCAAATTCAAAAGGAGCACCTGTTTTTTTTAATTCATTGATGAACCAGTTTGTTTGAGTTAACGCTAATTTACTTCTTCTTGAACCTACAATAATTTTGCGCAAAATAATCCTACCCTTCTCTTAATACCAAAAATGGAATTTTGATAAGCTGCTACCTAAAAAGAAATTAATAATGACGATTAAAAAAGCATAAATATTAGCCCATGCTAATTTAGTGGAATGGAGTTTTCCTTGTTTGTTTAGCATAACAATAATGCTATAAGCTAATAATATTATACAAGAGCCTACAATTTTAACATCTAATACATTGAAATTATCCAAAGAAACGTACGCCCACATAAATCCTAAGATTAGACTGACTAGCAATAATGGAATTCCAATGACACTAGCCCAAAGCGCACTATTCTCAGCCTGCTGCAATGAAGGCAAGCGTGTCCATTGCTTCGTCCATTGTTTCTTCTTAAGTACATTATATAAGATTAAATACAATGTGGAGAAAACAAATGACAAAGAAAATGCAACATATGACAATATTGCGAACATAATATGAATCCATAATAGTTCAGACACTAAATTATCACCAACAGTTGACTGCGAAACCTGTGTCGGTGCAAATGTATGAATAACCATGCAGACAAAGCCTATAATATTAATAAAGAACACTGGTAAATCTAAGCGATAAATACAATGTAATAAAATAGAAATTGAAACTAGTAACCAACTGTAAAAATAAATACCCTCAAATAGCGATAAAATTGGGAATCTATGTGTTTGAACAATATAAAACACTAAAAATACAGATTGTAGTAGCCAAACAACCGAAACAAACCAAAAGGCGATTCGATGTGCTTTTGCATTTTTTTTCAAATAGTCTATTGAATAAAAAATTATGCCGATTGCATAGAGTATGACGATAGCCTCATGTAACCGAGTCATAGTTATATCTACCATCTATTACGCCCCTTTGTGTCGTCGTAAAAAAAAACGTTCTCGCATCTATTATTTTACCACATAGATACGAAAACGCTCTAGACAGAACTCATATTAAAACGATAAATTCACTTGTGTTTCATCAATGTTTTCAATTGCTTTTTGACGTCGTTCTTTTTGCTGAAGCTGTTGCTTTTCAACTTGAACGATTGTTTCTTCTTCAATACCAAAAATTTGTTGGAATAGTTGCAACTGTTTTGCAGCCTCTTTAGATCCAGCAAGTTCTTTTGCTTGAAGAATAGGTTCTTTTAATAATTGATTGACGATGGATTTCGTATGCTTACTAAGGACCTTGCGTTCACGCTCTGTTAAATCCGGCATTTTATTTTCAATACTTGTCATTGTTTCTTGTTGAATACGTGCCGCTTTTTCGCGTAATGCAGAAATTACTGGGACCACACCTAATGTGCTCACCCAATCATTAAACTCTTCAATTTCTGTATCAATCATTGTTGTGATTTGCTCCGCTGCGCGTTCACGTTCTGCTAAATTTGATTCAACAATCCCTTGTAAATCATCAATGTCATATAAGAATACATTCGAAAGTTCGCCTACTTTAGGATCAATATCACGTGGAACTGCGATATCTACCATAAATAAAGGCTTCCCTTTACGTAATTTTTCTACAAACTCCATTAATTCATAATCAATGACATAATCTTTCGCACCCGTTGAAGAAATTAAAATATCTGCTTCAAGTAATGTACATTGTAATTCTTGAATTGATTTCGGTGTACCATGGAATTTTTCAGCAAGAATTTCAGCTTTTGAAATCGTACGGTTTAATACCGTTACTTTACCTACACCACTACCGTATAGATTTTCCATAGCTAACTCACCCATTTTACCCGCACCAAGAATAGCGACATGTTTATGCTCTAGAGAGGTGAAAATTTGTTTTCCTAGCTCTACTGCTGCATACGATACAGAAACCGCATTTTCGCCAATTGCTGTTTGTGCATGTGCTTTTTTAGCAAAAGTAACACTTTGTTTAAATAATTTATTAAACATCGTACCTGTTGTTCCGATTTCTTGAGCTTCTAGAAAACTATTTTTTATTTGGCCCAAAATTTGTGTTTCACCTAACACCATTGAATCTATGCCTGAAGTTACTTTGAATAAATGCTGCAACGACTGCTCATCTTCACGAATGTATAGATGATTTTCAAATTCCTCCATTGGAATTTTAAACCAATCGGCTAAAAATTGTTTAACATAATGACGTCCAGTATGTGTTTGATCAACTACTGCATAGACTTCTGTACGATTACATGTTGAAACAATGACGTTTTCTAATATACTTTTTTCTTTTTGTAAAGCTCGCATTGCCTCCGCAAGTGATTCCTCAGTAATAGAGAATTTTTCACGAACTTCGACTGGAGCTGTTTTGTAGTTTAAACCTACAACCATAGTATGCATGAATTCATACACCTCTCACGTTCTATTTTCATGACAATTATTATAGCATACAGTTCTGCTCTTTTTATCTTTGAATTATAGAGTTCCGATAACTGTCATAT
>JAGHSJ010000191.1 GCA_018065935.1 Candidatus Kurthia equi | reverse complement strand
GATTCGGTATGCACGACATCTAAATAAATCATATTCAAACGATCGCGGGTTGCCATAGCCACAGGCGCTTGAGCATATTGGGACATTTCTTGCATAAATGGTTGTGCTTGGGTACGTGCAGAAATATTAGATAGCGCAGAATAACCCAAGGCCAATACGCCAACATCGAGTAAGTATTTGGTGGTGTTGGGTAATTGCTTTAAATACCCCAATGAGACCAATGTACTGGTGATACGGGCTACAGTCGGTTTAGGCAGATTGGTGAGCTGAGCAATCTCTTGATTACCCAAAAGCTGATTGGTAGATGAAAAGCAGCGTAAAATTTCAAAGCCTCGTGCAATTGAAGCGATAAATTGCGGATTATTTTCGCGATGAATATGCGAAATAGGATCCAAACGGATCTCATCAAAATTGGGATGTTCGCCTGATTTATTTTTTAGAGTCATGTGAAAGCGTTCATAGTAAATTTAATGCATGATATCAATATAATTTCACGATACAAAATAAATTCATCATTTAATTCAATTTTTCTATGGTTGAATCGCTCTTTAAGGTTTGAGTATGTTTTATGCGTGGCATATTTATAAGGGTATCTTTTGAGATTACAGCATTGAAAATCAATTTAATCATCATCTAAAGTGAGTCATCACTCATGTCTTTAATGCAGCTTAAGAACGTATTTAAATCGATATTATCAGGATAAAATTTCAATAAAAAAATATTCAAAATAAATGAAATTTTTTGAATAAAGTATTGTATTTAAAATGATATTTGATCAAATTTAATGTGCTTAAGCTAAGATAAAATTCTACGATACCATCTCAGTTTCTCAAAATTTCAGTGCTGCCACCGTCTTTCTCAAATATTAAAAATCTAAAATTTCGCACACGGTTATTCCATTTCTCCTTGAATAGCCTTTTTAGCGAAGGGTGTTGGTGTGGGTAGAATTGATTCAAAAATGCCACGTTTGGACGATACATTTTGAGTCTAATTCATTTTTTACTCTGCGAATGTTAGGCTGGTTTTTCGAAAGAAAAGATGAAAAAAACTGAAATTTTATTGATATTTTTTGAAATATGTGGTTATTTATTTCGTATTGCGAAATACAAAAATGGATAAAGGAATTTATCCCAATACTATAAATATGGAGTAAAGAATGATTCGTGATCCTGAGATGCTTGATCAACTGCTATCAACCATTCGTGATTTTGTTCAAAATGAACTGGTGCCACTTGAACATGAAGTTGAAGAAAATAATGCGATTCCTGAGCATATTGTCGGCCAAATGAAAGAACTGGGCTTGTTCGGTTTAACCATTCCAGAGGAATACGGTGGTTTGGGCATTACCATGGAAGAAGAAATTCTAGTGGCAATGGAGCTAGGGCAAACATCAGCAGCATTTCGTTCTTTAATCGGGACCAATAATGGCATTGGTTCGAGTGGCATCATTATTGACGGTACGGAAGAGCAAAAACAAAAATACTTACCTCGCTATGCCAGTGGTGAAATCATTGGTTCATTTTGTTTAACTGAGCCTGATTCAGGGTCGGATGCAGCATCGCTTAAAACCTCAGCAGTGAAAGAGGGTAACCATTACATCTTAAATGGCACTAAACGTTTTATTACCAATGCTCCGCGTGCAACGACATTTACTGTTATGGCGCGTACTAATCCTGAAATTAAAGGAGCAGGTGGCATTTCTGCATTTTTAGTGGAAGCAGGTACCCCAGGTTTAAGCTTGGGTAAAATTGATAAGAAAATGGGGCAACATGGTTCTTATACCTGTGACGTGATTTTTGATAACTGTCGTGTGCATCAAGACCAATTGATTGGTGGTATTGAAGGGATTGGTTTCAAAACCGCAATGCGTGTATTGGACAAAGGCCGTCTAC
>JAGHSJ010000119.1 GCA_018065935.1 Candidatus Kurthia equi | reverse complement strand
TCAGCAATATAATCAGCCGCAGTATCATCTAATGATGAATCAAGATCTTCAAACTGCGGTTTCATCTTGTTAATGAAAACAACTGTTTCGGCAGCAAAACGATAAATTTCAACTTCAGACAAATCAGACTTTGCGACTTTTTTCGCAAACTGCTTAATTGTCTGTTTAACTTCAGCTACCAGAATATCGGGATAATATTCATCATCAAACATTGGGAGAAGTAAATCTTCAAACATATAAAACTCAAAAAAGACGCGCATTAAAGCGAGCCTGTATAACACAAAGCAACAAAATTGCCAAACCAAAGTGCAAAAAAGAGTGTGTATTCAACGACGCCCTATTTTATTCAGACTTCCTCTAAGCAATTAGACTAGGTAAGTAGATTAGGTAATTAAACTTGGCTCATTAAATCCCACAGTTTAAGCGCCTCACTCCTTACTCGCTCTTATTTTCTGTATTTAGGGCACACTAAAAGATAATTAGAACAATTAAATGTACTCCCTCACCCCACCAACTAAATTACTCATTTATTTAATTTTTTAATTCCATGCGGGGATTTGGTTAAGTTTTCGATACATTCGATAGCATTGCTAGGATTTAAATAAGAGTTACTTTATAAAATAAAAACCTAATTTTTATAGGGAAATGTTATGAAAGCCATTTTAGTTACATTTCTTGCAATAACGTTCACCGCATGCTTTACAACCACCACAACAAATACTCAAAAAAATATTATTTCTGAAACTGAAGTTATAGCTGCACAGCAGGCTTGGTGTAAATCTTTACTTGATATCAGTTCAACATATAATCAAAGCGGAAAACAGGCAGCAAATGATCTAGCCAGCCAGGTGATTGATACTGCATATTTTTATCAGGATGGCCCGGTGTTATTTAAACCCACTTTAACAACCAATCCACAAACAGCCAGAACGACAAAAGAAGGCGCTTTGTCTTCTTTTGTGGGAGGAAATCCAGATTTTCCGGGTGACAAAGGCTTTGCACTCGCCGGCTGGGAAAAATGCGAAGTCGATAATGCTGCTATAAATATATCGGGCGACAGTGCAACCAGTTTAGGTAAAGTTCATTTCACCAACAAGAATGATGAAGTAACCACTGTCGATAAAACCTGGAAATTTGTAAAAGATAACGCAGGAAAATTACGCATTGTAGTTTACCATTCTTCGCTTGAGAATGAAGCTAAATGATGAGCTATTAAAGCAAAAAAAAGCCCGATAGGCTATCGAGCTTTTTTGCCTATACGCCTAGTTGATTCATTGCATTCCAAACTTTAATTGCATCATTCATCGCTTTGACATCATGCGTTCGTACCATACAAGCGCCCTGTTGAATACTCATCAGATGTGCTGCGACCGAACCTATTGCACGGTTTTGAGCATCCGCGCCGCCCAGTGCTTCCCCAATAAAACGCTTCCTAGAAAGTGCAGATAATATGGGATAACCCATATCATTTAATTTATAAAATTCATTTAATAATTTTAAGTTTTGCTGTGCATTT
>JAGHSJ010000091.1 GCA_018065935.1 Candidatus Kurthia equi | reverse complement strand
GATTATCATTATTATTATTATGTGTAAATAAGGGGCGAGCAATATGAACAATTTGTATGATGTCACAATTATCGGTGGAGGAGCAGCTGGATTATATTCTAGTTTCTATGCAGGACTTCGTGGAATGAAAACTAAAATTATTGAATTCCAATCATCACTAGGTGGCAAAGTACAGCTTTTCCCTGAAAAGAAAATTTGGGATATTGGTGGACAACCACCGATTACTGGTGATGCTTTTATCAAGCAATTAGTCAGCCAAGCACTAACTTTCGACCCAACTGTCGTCCTAGATACAAAGGTATTAAAACTGTTAAAACTGGATGATGGTTCATTTGAAATTCACACATCAAATGGCATTCATTATAGTAAATCAATTATTGTTGCTGTAGGTGGAGGCATTATTAATCCTCAAAAATTAGATGTAGATGGCGTGACGAAAGAAGAATTACAAAATCTTCATTATGTTGTTCGTCAGTTTGAACCATTCCGTAATCAAACGGTGGTTATTTCTGGTGGAGGTAATACGGCCATTGACTGGGCAAATGAATTATATGGCATAGCAAAAGAAATTTATGTCGTGTATCGTGGAGAAAAACTTTCAGCTCATGAAGCGCAAGTAGAATATCTAGAGTCCCATGCAAATATTCATCTAGAAACATCTATACAACGTGTAATCGCTGATGAAAATAATAAATGTGTAAAACAAGTAGTTTTACAATGTGGTGAAGAGAAAAAAACGTTAGCAGTAGATCATGTCATTGTTAGCCATGGTTTTGATATGGATCAATCCATCGAATATGCATTTGATGAGGAATTAAAACGTGTGGATGATTTTTATATTGAAGCAACTGCTCAAACAATTACATCTGTACCAGGAGTTTATGCAGCGGGAGATATCGCTAAATATGAAGGAAAAGTCAATCTATTAGTAGGTTGTTTCCAAGATGCAGTGAATGCGGTCAATCGAGCGAAAACGTATGTAGAACCAGAAGCAAATGAATATGCTATGGTTAGCTCGCATAATGAAAGAGTACAAAAATCGTTTAATTTAGTAAAATAAAAAGTGTGTAAGGCAGCTAAAGTCTAGCTATCTTACACATTTTTTTATGGATTTTCCACAATATGAGTAGATTCATATTGTGGAATCGGATGTAATGTGTCATTGAATCGCATGAGGAGGAGTAGCGCCAATGCAGTAATGCCTTCTGCAAGAGGAAAGCTTAACCAAATTAATGTCGAGCTTCCAAGCATAGGTAATAGCAGCAACAAGGGGATAAAGAGAATTAAACTACGCATTAAAACAATAATCGTTGAAAAACGGATGCATTTAATTGCTTGGAAGTATTCTGCCATCACTAAATTGAAGCCTAAAAATAAATAGCCAATGAAGTAGTAGCCCATGCCATCTTTTGTGAAGGAGACAACTTGTACATCTGTAATTCCAAATAGCGCAATTAGCATGGATTTTCCGAAAATACCAACAATGAATAAAATAAGTCCAATGAAGAACGCAGTAAAAATCGCCATTTTCAAAAAGGTGCGAAGACGCGTGTACAGTTTAGCGCCATAGTGATAGCTGACAATTGGTTGTAAGGCCGCACCTACAGCGATGAAAATCATTAAGAATACAACATGTAAATAGTTAATAATTGCAAAAGAAGTAACCCCGATTTCACCCGTATAATGGAGGAAAGTTAAGTTATAAGCGACAACAATGATTGCAAAGCTCATTTCCACCACATAGCTTGGAAAACCAATTTTTAAAATCTCTACCATGTTTTTTAAATGAAATGTGGGTGGAATCCAAGTTAAATGGCTTATTTTATTTTTGAAATGTAGAAGTAGAACGAGTAGACCTACTAATGTTGAGAGGGCAGTTGCATAAGCGGCACCTGAAACACCCCATTTGAATTCGAAAATGAAAAAATAGTTTAAAATAATATTCAATATGGAAGTTATGCTTAACCCAATCATTGCTAATTTAGGGTTTCCATCATTTCGAATGAAAATACTGAGTATGTTTTCTAGCACGTAAATGAGGCCGAAAATTAAAATGATGAATAAATAATCACGTACATACGGATAGGTAACGGCACTGGCCCCAAATAAATAGGCAATTGCTTTTAACTTCCATAGACCAATCCCTACTAATAAACCAACAATAAGTACAGTTAAGAGTACGGAGCGGCTAAAAATTTTTTGCGCATGATGAATCTTATCTTCACCGAGTGCAATTGAGAATAAGGTAGCTCCACCCATGCCAATCCATAGTGAAACCGCCAGTAAAATAGAAAAAATGGGTGTGGCGATATTAATTCCAGCTAAAGCATCTTCTCCTACACCATGACTGACGAAAATACCATCCACCAAAATATTACTTGCCATCAGTAACATGCCTATAAGGGATGGGATTAAATAAGAAAAAAATAGTTTAGTAGGTGCAGTTGTTTTTAATTTTTGCCCCAATGTGTCCAGTTCATTATGTGATGGTGCCAAAAATATCAATTCCTTTCTTTTTTAGCACATGAAAAATATACGTTCAGTACGTATGATTTAAAAAGTCCTTTTAAGTAAGTATATAGGTATATACCAAAAATTTATCTTTTTTTATTTTGAATAAGGCAAATTTTAAAAAAAGGTTTATAAAGTGCTAGTTCACGGGTTTTCTAGAAATATAGTAGTATGTAGAGCAAATCTACTATAAGTTGATAACTTTTTCACAACAAAAAAGAATCGCGTGTAAGCGCGATTCTTTTAATGAAGAGAGATTAGTAAAATCTTTACTGTATCTCTTATTCATATAAGCAGATGACTAAGGTGTAGTATTAGCAGGTGTTTCAGACAAAGTCCAAGTTAAGCTAGTAGTGTATTGATCAGCTTCTTGTACAGATTTACCTGGAATTTTAAGCTCTACAGAATCACCCATTGTTGATAAATCACCAAAGCGTGAAATCCAAGTACCGCCACCTTCATCTTCATCAGCTGCTAGAATTGTATTTGTAGAAGCACCTGTTGAAGATAGTGTTACTGAACTAGGGGCAATTGATGGAGCTGTTGCTAATGTTCCTGGAGTAGCAACTGTTTCCATATTTTTAATTGTGATTTCAGCACCAGCTAATTCATTACCAGAAGTTGCTGCTTTAAATTGACCATTTTGAACAAGTGATAATGTCCAACCTTTTTGACCACCACGTTTATCGGTAACTTGTACATAGTTAGGACGTTCTTCAATAGCGCCGCTTTCTGTTTCAACTTTTGTTGGAAGTGCTTTGTAAGTTTCATCTTTAGTTGATACTTTACCACTTTCAAAATTGAAGTTTGTTGCTACGTCAATTGATAAAGGACCGCTTGTACCAGGACCTTCTGGATCAGTTGGCTTAACTGGTTTTGTTGGGTCTACTGGGTCAGTTGGTTGTCCGCCAGAAGTATCAGCTTCTAAAGAAATTTTACCTTGTGTGTTTACTGTTTTGTCAGCTGCGTTGGCATCTAATGTAAACCCTGCTGCTCCTACTGATAATAATAATGCTGCTGCTGCACTGTACTTGACTAATTTCATGTTAATATAATCTCCTTTTTGATTGTTATTAGTTTTTTACTGCTATCTAACTCTAATTCAATGTTACGTGATTTTGCTGTTCTTACGTGTTCAAGATGTCCCTCTATACAGGAAGTTTTGAATTGCCTGATAAACGTATAAGTTTTGAACGAGTAAAGAAAAACTTTAATGTTTATAGGGCAATTATAGAATGTGTTGTTGGTCCAAGGCATTCAGATTTTCCTTTTAAAAAGGGAAGTATTGAGGAATTGAACAATGCTGTAGTAAGAATATCTCAATGTGTGAGGTTTCAAATACTCAATAAAGTAAGTTTAAACTTTCACGTAAACACAGTGATTCCATTTATTACCTTTGTGAGGGTAATATTTGGAAATCATTAGTTTTATAAAATCAACAAGAATAAGAACAGTCATGCGGAGATATAATTGTAAAAGACGATTAAATCAAGGTAGGAGCAGAAAGTTTGTCTGTTAAATAGAGAAAATTGTGGTGAGGGAATGTATAAACAAATTAATTTTGTAGAAGTATATCGGCATATAAAAAAGGTAGAAATCGTGTATAGTACGATTCCTACCTCTGGTTACAAACGTTAAAAAGCATGCTGTTTATTAGTTTCTACCTATTTATATAGAATTATTGGTGAGCTAATTCCTTGGAACGTTTTGTCGCTTCATCAATACATGATTCAATCGCATCTTTAAAGTGATGAGCTTCTAAGGCTTGGATACCAGCTGCCGTTGTACCCCCTGGACTTGTCACTTTACGACGTAGGTCAGCAGGTTCTTCATCAGATTGTTTCAGCATTTCTGCTGCGCCAGCCATTGTTTGAACGGCTAATGCACGCACCGTTTCACGTGGTAGACCATATTTCATTGCGGCTTGTTCAAAGGCTTCGACTAAGTAGTAAAGATAGGCTGGACCACTACCAGAAAGAGCTGTGATTGCATGTAGCTCATCTTCTTTCACTTCAAAAACGATGCCAACGGCCTGTAGCATTTCCATAAAGGTTTTCTTTAGTATCTCAGTTACCTGTGTACTAAATGTGATGCCACTAGCACTCATCCCAATTGTTGCGGATGTATTCGGCATGACACGTGCAACTGGACGTTGACCTAATACACTTTGGATTTTCTCAATACTTGTGCCAGCTACGATAGATAGGATGGCACAGTTTTCATTAAGCAATGGGGCAATATCAGTCATCCCACGAACGACATCTTTGGGTTTCATCGCTAATATCACCAATTGTGCCTGTGGTAAAATATCGTTGCAATTTGTTACGACATGCACACCAAAATTTGTTGCAAGAGTTTGTAATTTTTCCTTATTTGATTTGTTCATGACATGTATTGAATCGGGGGAAACAACACCTTTTTTAACCCAACCTTGAATGATTGCTTCTGCCATTGAACCAGCGCCTGCAAATACAATTTTCTGCATATATGTTGCCTCCTACATTTATTTTTTTCCATATAAAAAGCAATTTCATCCTCTAGTAATAAAAGGACGAAATTGCTTGGATTCCGCGGTACCACCTTGCTTTACTCTTGTGAAAGAGTACGCTTAAGCCTCGATATCGTAGAGGGAACGGTCCTGTTTTCAGGACTACTCAGAAGTAGGTTCCAGTTCATATTATGATGTGACTTTCAGCCGCTGATCACATTCTCTAAACATAAGGGATGGTTTCTGTACTATTCTTCTTCAACGTATTAGTATATAAAAGTGATTATAGGACGTTTTTCTAGCCTTGTCAACTGTGTGTCAGCGTGACGATTGCGAATTTTCAATGTATAATGGTATGAATATCCATTCATTGAAGAACTAGGAGGCAATTACGAAATGATTAAAAAAATAGTAACGCCGACCCCATTTGCAGTAGGCTCAGTAAATTGCCATTTACTTAAAAATGATGCCTTATCCATTATTGATGTCGGCACAAAGACGGATGAAGCTCTTGAAGCAATTAAAGCTGGTTTAAAAGAAGAGGGATATACAGTAGATGATATTGAACAAGTGATTTTGACACATCATCATCCTGACCATATCGGCTGGACAGATGCTTTTCCAAACGCCAAAATTATGGGCCATGTTTATAATGATGCGTGGCTAAGACGTGATCCACAATTTATTGGCTCGCATTATGATTTTTATATGAATATTCTAATACAAGATGGTGTTCCTGAAAAATACTTTGATTGGCCCGCACGTATGACGAGAAGGCCAGAAATGATGGGGACTAGACCATTGACACATATTTTAAAAGAAGGGGATGAGATTCCAGGTCATCCAGGCCTTATTGCACTTGAAACTTTAGGCCATGCACAATCGCATGTAGCTTACTGGAATCAAGAGAAACAAGCTCTTTTTGGTGGGGATTTACTCATCTCGCATACCGTATCCAATCCATTGATTGAACCACCACTTCATCCTAAAACACCTAGAGCTAAATCCTTATTACAATATAATGCGTCACTGAAAAAGGTATTGGATTTACCTGTTCAGGTAATTTACAGTGGGCATGGTGAAGCTATTTATAATGCACATGAGTTAATACAGGCTCGTTTAGATAAACAGCATCGTCGCGCAATGAAAGTATTGGATTTTATTAAACAAGCTGGACCACTCACTGTATTTGAATTATCAGCACATGTCTTTCCGCAGAAATACGAAAAAGAATTGGGATTGACTCTCTCACATACCATTGGTCAATTAGACTATCTAAAATCTCTCCAGTTAATTGTTGAAACATCTAATGATCAAGGAGCATTCATCTATGAAGCAAAATAAAGTAATCTTAGTAACAGGTGCGACATCAGGCGTTGGTTTTGCTCTTACAAAAAAGTTACTTAATGCTTCGTACACTGTCATTGCAACTGGGCGAAATCAAGCCCAACTACAGAGGATGGAGCAACTTGGAGCGATGACTATCTGTGGAGATTTAACCTTGCAAGAAGATCTAGATGCACTAATTGAACAACTTCCTACGATCAATGTAGCGATTTTGAATGCTGGCATTGGCACCTTTGACTATGTAGCGAGTATTTCTGATGACGCAATAGAGGAAATGATTGGTTTAAATATTTCCTCTCAAATAAAGTTAACAAAGCGCTTAATCCCTCTTGTAAAGGAACAATTTATTTTTATGGGTTCACAGGCTGGGAAAGTAGCAACGCCAAAAGCAGCGATTTATGCAGCGACTAAATATGCATTAATTGGGTTCACGAATGGATTAAGGCTAGAACAGCCGACAAAGGTAGTTACCGTCATTCATCCAGGACCAATCGATAGTCCCTTTTTAGATCATGCAGATGCGACGAATACATATCGCGAAAAGATGGGGAATATGTTACTAACAGCAGAAAAAGTGGCTGACAAAACAATTGCCGCAATTGGCACGAAGAAAAGAGAAGTGAATATTCCTTGGTATATGGGGATTTCAAGCAAACTTTATGCACTTGCACCAAGTATGGTAGAAACAGTGGGTAAACCATTTTTTAATAAGAAATAGATTTAGAAAATTCATCTAATAGTAAAATGCGGATAAAACGTCAGAAGAAACCATTCTTCTACCTGCTAAGCCGCAAAAAAGAGAACAGGCATAAAAAATGCCCGTTCTCTTTTTTATGTGATTTCTATCGTTTATTTTTAGTTCTTTCATTTGGCGTCGGTTTAAAAAGCATTTTTCCATTCAAACCAATGTGCATGACCGTCGGTTTGTTCTAAGCGACGAACTTCTTCAATATGGTCACTATCCAAAAAGTCTTGGTGAAGCTGTTGATCATATAAATGATTGTAAATATGATAAACCGGACGACATTTACTAATTTCGATCAGTGAACGCATTAAATTCATTTTGGCTTCTTCTGTAAACTGATTGGCTACATATGTATGGAATATCACGAGCATTTCATTTTGTGGCACGTTTTTCGCAATACGCAGTAATTTTTTCGTTGCATCGCCATCTACTAATTGAATCGGTAATTCACGTGTGATAGAAGCCGCTTTTTTTAGTAATTGGCGACGTTCCTCATGTTCAGGCCAAATAAGTGCTTCCAACCAAAGTAAATCTTCTTCCTCTTGCACATTCAAAGTTCGTAAATCCATACCAATACGCGTAGCAACTTGCATCGATAAATGAATGCTTTCTGGTAAAGAATCACCACGATTGTCGCTCGTTAAGGTTAGTTCACTGGATTCATTACCCACTGTTTCATCTCCATAGGCAAACTGATAATGATCAATGCCCAGTTGAAGTCCGGCACTCGCACCAATTTCAATCAGTGCCAATGGTTGTTGATGCGTTTGGAAAATTTCACAAAGCATCGGATATAAATACGCACAGCGACGAACTTCATTCGTTTGAACAAGCTTCGTCGCAAATAAGAATGCGAGCTGTAAGTGATTTTTTTTAACAAAGGCTTTAAATGGAACAAAGGCTTCCTCTGCAGGTAATGGTGACGCTGTATAATTTGGATAGTACTGGCGTAAAATGTCCGTACTGTCTTTTAGTAAATAATTAATAGAAGCAAAGAATAATTGAGGTGCGGGCTGTTCATAGGGAATTTGAGATGCAACCGCTAACAATTCTTTGTCCGTTGCAATCGCTTGGGCTAAAATTTCATATAGTTTACTTGAATTTTGACATTCATTTTCTGCAAATCGTGTAAAGATTTCTTGTAAATTACGTTTCATCGTGCATCCCTCCGAGTGTTTCTACTCTATTTATAGT
>JAGHSJ010000328.1 GCA_018065935.1 Candidatus Kurthia equi | reverse complement strand
TTTATAATTGGTTTAATTACTGAACCATTTTTAGATGCTTCAAAAGCTTCATTAATTTTTTCTAATGGATAAAATTCAACTAAGCAATCAAATTTTTTGTAGTATGCGATTAACTTAAGAATAAATGTATGCGGCTCAGAATCGCCTTCAACTACACCACTTACTATTTTCCCTGCTCCTGTTCCATATACGACTAAACTTGACCTAAATTCAGGTTTCAAGACATTTAGTATGGAACCAGCTCCTGTTTGAATTCCACAACCTAAAGGTCCTAATAATGCTAGATCAACATCTTTGTCTACTTTCACCACATTTTATGCATGTACAATTGCATATGTTCCAAATGAAGATTGACCAAAGAATGTTGATAGTTCTTGATCATGCAAGTGGAGTCTATGTGTATGATCTTCCATCTTGCCACCCATATTTAATTCCATAAAGCGCTCACAATATGCTGGATGCCCGGTGTGACAACTTTCACATGTTCCGCAAGACGCAAAGGATAATAGAACATGATCTCCAACCTCCACGCCTGACACATTATCTCCTAATTTTTCAACAATACCAGCACCCTCGTGTCCTAAAACAGCGGGTAAAGGCGTCATTCCTGTATCTCTTACTGTGGCATCTGTATGACAAACACCTGTTGCTACTATTTTAACTAACACTTCATTTGCTTTTGGTTCTTGAAGTGTTATTTCTTCAATTTTAAATTCTTCTCCAACATGTAACGTTACGGCTGCTTTAATTTTCATTTATAAATCCTCCTAAAAATTTTTTCACATGCTCGTTAAACCATTTAATAGCGTAGGAATAACGGAACTTATATAGCTTTCTGCATCTTCACCATCGTGATCCACCCAATCTAGTGCAGCGCCATATATTCCCCAACTCAACATAACGGAAGAAATATGAATTGTTTTTTCATCATAGTCCTTTGCCATTTTTTGTTCGATTTTTTGAAAAAGTTGCTGTAGGTCATACTTTATTTTCTTTTCTACAATAAGTGAAATCACATGATAATTTAATTTATACGTGGTTTTCATTTCTTGTAAAACTATCGCTACATCAATAAAAATTTCTTTTAAAATAGTTTCATTAATCGTCTCAAAGTTCTGCCTTGTTCTGAACTTTATCGATGCATATTGTTCAATTGCTGCATCCAATAAATCATACTTATCCGTATAATGTGAATAAAATGTTGAACGATTAATATTAGCAACTGTTGTAAGATCAGTAATTGAAATTTGGCTAAGTTGAGTATATTGTAGACTTTCCATAAGCGCGGCTTTTAATACATCACGTGTTTTTACAATTCTTCTATCTAAATATTCGTATCCCTCCATTCAAACCTCTCCTTCACCATTTTTTGCCCTAAATAACCAACAAATGTTGCTTATCTATAGAGTAATCGAGCTTATTTTTTCTTTCAACAAACAAAAGACCACAGATGTTGGATATCCAACATCTGTGGTCTTTCTGTTCGTTAATAATTAATCTTCGTCAGCTAATGTTTTCACACGGATGTGTAAGTCATCTAATTGAGCTGTTGCAACTGGGCTTGGCGCATCAGTTAATAAGCAGCTAGCTGAAGCTGTTTTAGGGAATGCAATTGTATCGCGTAAGTTATCGCGACCTGCTAATAGCATGATGAAACGGTCAAGACCGAATGCTAAACCACCATGTGGAGGTACGCCAAATTCAAAGGCATCCATTAAGAAACCAAATTGTTCTTGCGCTTGTTCTTGAGAGAAACCTAGAGCTTTGAACATTTTTTCTTGTAAGTCTTTCTCATAAATACGTAAAGATCCGCCACCAAGCTCATAACCGTTTAATACGATATCATATGCTTGTGCACGCACTTTGCCAGGATCTGTATCCATTAACTCTAAATCTTCTTCGAAAGGACGAGTGAATGGGTGGTGAGCTGCTGAATAGCGACCTGCTTCTTCATCATACTCAAGTAATGGCCAGTCCGTAATCCAAAGGAAAGCAAATTTAGATTCGTCAATTAATCCAAGTTCTTTACCTAATTTTTTACGTAAAGCGCCTAGAGAATCTGCAACTACTGCTGGTTTGTCCGCAACGAATACTAATGTATCGCCAGGTTCTGCACCCATACGTTCCATTAATTTCACACCGAAATCATCTTGGAAGAACTTACCGATTGGACCAGTTAAGCCTTCAACGCTTGTATCAGTAACTTTGATCCATGCAAGACCTTTCGCACCATAACGACCAACGAATTTAGTTAATTCATCTAAATCTTTACGTGAGTATTTATCATTTGCACCTTTGATGTTTAAACCTTTAACTTGTTTACCATCAGCTACAGTTTGAGAAAATACTTTAAATCCACAGCCTTCAACTACATCTGAAAGGTCGATTAATTCTAAGCCGAAACGAACGTCTGGTTTATCAGAACCGTAACGTGACATAGCTTCATCATATTTCATTTGTTGGAATGGACGAGGGATATCAATACCTTTTACTTCTTTCATCACGGATTGGATTAAACGTTCATTAATATCAAGAATTTGTTCTTGCGTTAAGAAGCTCATTTCCATATCGATTTGTGTGAATTCTGGTTGACGGTCTGCACGTAAATCTTCATCGCGAAAACAACGAGCAATTTGGAAATATTTTTCAAAACCTGCCACCATTAACATTTGTTTAAATAATTGTGGAGATTGTGGTAATGCATAAAATTCGCCATCATGTACACGTGAAGGAACTAAGTAATCGCGTGCGCCTTCTGGAGTAGATTTAGTTAAGATTGGTGTTTCAACTTCTAAGAAACCTTCATCTTGTAAGAAGTTACGTACAACTTTTGTTACGTCTGAACGTAATTTAAATGTATTGTACATTACTGGACGACGTAAATCTAAGTAACGGTATTTTAAACGTAAATCTTCATTTACTTGAATACGATCTTCAATTTGGAATGGAGGTGTTTTTGCTTTGTTGATTAAAGTTACTTGGTCAACATAAACTTCGATCATTCCTGTGTCCAAGTTCGGGTTAATCATATCTGGTGTACGAGGACGTACTTCCCCTTCCACTTCGATAACGAATTCACTACGGAATGAATCTGCAAGATCTAAAGCTTCTTGAGAATTTTCTGGTGTGAAAACAACTTGTGTTAAACCAGTACGGTCACGTAAATCGATGAAAATTAAGCCACCGAAGTCACGACGATATTGTACCCAACCTTTTAATACGACGCGTTCGCCAACATTTTCAGCGCGTAAAACTCCACATTCATGTGTTCTTGTAGCCATTTTGAAATTCCTCCAATTAATTATTTATGTGATTGTAAGTAGTTAACTAAATCATGGAACGGTACTTGTTCTTGGGTACCTGTTGCCATTTCTTTGACATTTGCTTGCATTTCTTCAAGTTCCGTTTCGCCTAATACAATGACGAATTTCGCTTGTAAACGGTCAGCAGATTTCATTTGTGCCTTCATTTTACGGTTAGCGTAATCAATGTCGGCAGAAATACCTTTCGCACGGAATGAGCTTGTTAATTCAACTGCTTTTTCTTTTGCTGCTTCATTCATAGCGACGATATAAATATCTAATTGATTGTCTACATCAAGTTCAACTTGTTCAGCCTCTAAAGCTAATAGTAAACGTTCGATACTCATACCAAAGCCAATACCTGGTGTTTCTGGTCCACCAAGGTCTTCAACTAAACCATTGTAACGACCACCGCCACAAAGTGTAGTAATCGCACCAAAACCTTCAGACGTACTCATGATTTCAAAAGCAGTATGATTGTAGTAATCCAGTCCACGCACTAAGTTTGGATCGACTTCATAGTCAATACCTAGTACATCAAGATAATTTTTCACTTGATTGAAATATGCTGCTGACTCTTCATTTAAATAATCTGTCAATTTAGGAGCTGAACCTAGTAATGGATTTTTAGCATCTACTTTACAATCTAAAATTCGTAGCGGATTTTTCTCTAAACGATTTTGACAGTCTGAGCAAAATTCTCCGATATGTGGTTCAAAATGTTTAATTAGCGCATCGCGGTGAGCGAGTCTAACTTCTTTATCTCCAAGTGAGTTAATCACTAATTTTAAATCTTTCAATCCACACTCTTGGTAAATACGCATTGCCAATTCGATTACTTCTGCATCAACTGCTGGATCTTTTGAACCAATAGCCTCTACACCAAATTGAACAAATTGACGATAACGTCCTTTTTGTGAACGTTCATAACGGAACATTGGCCCTAAATATGATACTTTCACTGGTTGGTCTGGATAACCAAACATTTTATGTTCAACATAAGAACGTGCAATAGAAGCTGTTCCTTCTGGACGAAGTGTTAATGAACGTCCACCTCTATCTTCAAATGTGTACATTTCTTTTTGAACGATATCAGTCGTATCACCTACACCACGTTGGAATAATTCAGTTGATTCAAACATCGGCGTACGAATTTCAGCATAACGATATAAATTACTAAGATGTCTCATAACACCTTCGATTTTCTGCCATTTTTCTGATTGTCCAGGAAGTATATCCTGTGTTCCTCTAGGTACTTTAAAAGTCATATAATTAACTCCTTTCGCATAGTCTTCAATGAATTTACAGCTAATGGAAATAAAAAAAGCCCTCGCCACCTTGCATCATGCAAGGGACGAGAGCTGTATTGTATACTTCCGCGGTTCCACCCTAGTTGATTTACAAAATACGTAAATCCTCTTCATTCGGATAACGGCCGATTCCGTTCTCCCCTACTACGGTCATTACTTCTACCTTTTCGAAGAGAAACCTCTCGAGTGTTATTCGTTTACTCGTCCTATGAAAAAGCTTCCAGCCACGGCTTTTTCTCTCTTGTAATAGTCAATAGAGCGCACTACTTACTCGGTCATTGGTGATATATGATTAATTCACATTATCTAATATGATAGAGTTTCTAAACTTATCTGTCAACCACTAATAATATTCCTAGCTTTTTAAGTCTTATTGCATATACAATATAACAAAGGAGGAGAAAAATGGCTAAAATACACACAAAATTCCACAAACTTATGCTAATTGGTATCCTACTAATTGCAACTATCTTCACAACAGCTCCACAGATTGGTCATGCAGCAAGTACTACAGAAACATACAAGGTGAACGCATCTAGTTTGAATGTACGAACAGGTCCATCCACTTCTTATAAAGTTTCTTTTGCTTTGAAAAAAAATAGCACAGTTACAAAAATATCTACTTCAGGAAATTGGTTTAAAATTAAATCCGGTAGTAAAACAGGCTATGCTTCTTCAAAATACTTAACTAAAGTGAAAGCAACTACTGTGGCAACTGCTTCAACGCCAAAAGTAACGACTTATTTCTACGTAACTGAACCAACTGGTCTTACAATTCGTTCAGGAGCTAGTGTTAGTTACAAATCTCTAGGAACTATTCCTGCAGAAAAGAAAGTACAAATTTTATCTGAAAATAAAAATGGTTGGATTAGAATAACCTACAATAAAAAAACAGGTTGGATTAATGCCAATAGTAAATATGGGTTCAAATCAACAAAAAGCTTCTCATACAAAATTGAAGAAGATGATGGAACAACTTATTATCTAATCATGCAAGGTAATTCACTAAATGTTCGTAAATTACCAAATACAGCTGCTCCTTCATTAGGTAAAATAGGTAATGGCTACACGGCTAAAATTTTACGTTCAGCTAGTAATGGTTGGGTTGAAATTCAATATTCAAACAGCGTAAAAGGTTGGGTATCTACCAATACCGAGTTAACAGTCGTAACTGATTCGATTGGTCAGGTTGGAGACGATTTAGAAGGTAGCTTAACTGGTCTTACTTTTGTTATCGATGCAGGTCATGGAAATGGTGATAGCGGTGCATCAGGTAGAGATTTAAAAGGTAATCTTGTTTATGAGAAAACATTAAATCTTAAAGCTGCCCAAGCCATTCAAACTGCTATTCAAAATATCGGTGGGAAAGTTTTAATGACGCGTACAAACGATACATTCCTTACACTAGATCAACGTGCTAAATATGCTATAGGCAAAAATGCAAATGCATTTATTAGTGTACACCATAACTCAGCTAGTTCATCTGCTGTAGGCTACGAAACATACTACTCAAATAAAACAAGCAGCAAAGCATTCGCAAAAGCGGTTCATGAAGGCGTTATCGAAGCGGTTCAAGAAGAATATCCACAAGTAAAAGATCGCCAGTTAAAAGCGATGGATTACTATGTTGTGCGTTATAACTCGGTCTATGCTTCTTTATTAGAATTAGGCTTTGTATCTAACCCAACAGAATTATCTCGTCTAAATACAAACAAATTCCGCAATACAGTTGCTGAAGGCGTTGTAAATGGTTTATTAGAATTTTACGGACGTTAAAAAAATGAAAGCCTGAGGGAATAATTCTCTCAGGCTTTTTTTGATTCTATAATAGGTTTGGTTAGTAAAGGTACTCAATTAAATGAACACATCAACCTTACTGCCCAATCTCTTTTCAACTCGATATAGTCTATATAGAAAAAGAGCCCATTTTTTAAATGAGCTCTTTTCTTATGCTTCTAAAATGATTGTCGTAGGTCCAATATTCGTCAATTGAACATCCATCATTGCGCCAAAAATACCTGTCTCTACTTTCATCCCCAAAGCTTGGAATTGTTCATTAAAATAAAGCCACAGTTCATTAGCCATTTCCGGCTTCCCAGCATCAGTAAAGCTTGGACGATTCCCTTTTTTCGTATTCGCATACAGTGTGAATTGCGAAATAGATAAAATGGCCCCACCATGATCAACTATGGAATGGTTCATTTTTTCATTTTCATCTTCCCATATACGTAATTTTACGATTTTAGCTGCTAAGCTTTTCGCTGCTTCTTTCGTATCATCATGAGTAATACCCACCAATAATACATAACCTTCGTCGATTTGACCGACAACCTGTTTTTCAACTGTTACAGAAGCTTTTTTAGCTTTTTGTAATACGATTTTCAACTCAAACAGCTCCCAATTAATTGTTTACACGTTGGACAGAATAAATATCTTTAATTGATTTCAATTTATCGACAACTTTCATCAAATGATGCGTATCCGTAATTTGTAGCGTCAATTGAATGGTTGCTACTTTATCACGACTTGCTTTCGCATTCACTGCATTAATCGATGTTTTTGCCTCTGCAATAACGGCCATCACTTCTGCAATAAAGCCCGAGCGATCATAACCAGTTACTTCGATATCAACTGAATACAGTTTCATATTTTGATTGCTACCTTGACTCCATTGGACGTCAATTAAGCGCTCTTGTTCCTCAGAAGTTGCCACATTTGGACAATCTACACGGTGAACTGATACACCACGCCCCTTTGTAATAAAGCCAACGATTTCATCACCTGGAACGGGACGACAACAGCGTGAAAGTCGAATTAATAGGTTTTCTAAACCCGGAACAACGACACCTGTTTCTGTAGGCTTCGTATTTTTAGGTGTATTCATTTCTTTATTTATTTTTTCAAGTTGCTCTTCATGGTCACGCTGTTTGCGCATTTTTTCAGCTAAACGATTGACCACTTGTGCAGCAGTCATTCCATTAAAGCCAACAGCAGCTACTAAGTCTTCTTCACTTGCATAATTCATTTTTTCACAAACACGTTTGAAGTTCTCTTCTGTCAGTACTTCTTTTGGGTCGAATCCTTGCACTTTAATTTCTTCTTCAATCAGGCGACGACCTTTTTCTTCATTATCTTCACGCGATTGCTTTTTAAAGAATTGTTTAATTTTATGTTTTGCTTGTGAAGATTGCGCGATTTTCAACCAGTCATGCGATGGACCAAATGATTGTTTAGACGTGAGCACTTCGACGATATCCCCTGTTTGTAGAGGCGTATCTAGAGGGACCATTTTCCCGTTTACTTTTGAACCAATGGTTTTATTCCCGATTTCTGAATGTACACGATATGCAAAGTCAATTGGCACAGAGCCTGCTGGAAGCTCCAGTACATCCCCTTTTGGAGAGAATACATAAACCATATCTGAAAAAAGATCAAATTTTAAAGATTCCATGAATTCTTCTGCGTCAGATGACTCGCTTTGATATTCTAAAATTTCACGGAACCATGATAGCTTACTATCTACATTTTTAACATCTGTTTGGACGGTCTTTCCTTCTTTATATGCCCAGTGTGCCGCAACCCCATACTCTGCAATATTATGCATATCAACTGTACGTATTTGAATTTCTAACGGATCTCCGTAAGGTCCAATAACGGTTGTATGTAGGGATTGATATAAATTTTGTTTTGGCATCGCAATATAATCTTTAAAACGACCTGGCATTGGTTTCCAAAGTGTATGCACAATTCCAAGCGCTGCATAACAATCTTTAATGCTGTCTACGATAATTCGAATAGCTAATAAATCGTAGATTTCACTAAATTGTTTATTTTGCATCTCCATTTTTCGATAAATACTGTAAATATGTTTTGGTCGACCTGATAACTCAGAGTCGATTGCAATATCATCTAATTGCACTTTCATTTCCTTCATAACAGAATTTAAATATTGCTCACGTTCCACACGTTTGCGCTTCATTAAATTCACGATACGATAATATTGCTGTGGATTTAAATAGCGTAAAGCTGTATCTTCTAATTCCCATTTGATTGCGGAAATCCCTAGTCGATGAGCAAGCGGCGCAAATATTTCCAAAGTTTCTTTTGAAATACGGCGTTGTTTCTCGATAGGTAAATGTTTTAATGTACGCATATTATGAAGACGGTCAGCTAACTTAATTAAAATCACGCGGATGTCTTGTGCCATAGCAACAAACATTTTACGATGATTTTCAGCTTGCTGTTCCTTCTTCGATTTATATTTAATTTTGCCGAGTTTTGTCACACCATCAACAAGCATGGCTACCTCTTCACCAAAGTGTTCTACGAGATCCTCACGTGTGTAGTGGGTATCTTCTACTACATCATGTAAGAAGCCTGCGGAAACAGTTTCTGGGTCCATTTGAAGCTCTGCCAATATCCCCGCTACTTGAATGGGATGCAAAATATAAGGTTCTCCAGAACTTCGGAACTGTTCCTTGTGCGCGTCCTCAGCTAAATCGTATGCTTTTTTTACAAATGCCACATGTTCCTCATTCATATAAGAGGCAAGCGTTTCAAAAACCTCTTCCACTGTCATCACTTGATCTTTCGCCATGTTCAGCTCACCCTATTTCATAAATTTACCGATTAGATATAACAGTAATTGTATAAAAAAAACACTACTGTTGTAAAGGTTAACAACCATAATTTCGACAATAGTCGAATAAATTTAAAAAATCCGTTCAAAAAGACTTAACTTTTTTGAACGGATTGATTTATTTACATAAAATAAAGCTTAGTATTCCATTAATGAGAAAATATCATAGTTTGCAATTTTTTCGCGACCTTTTAGCTCTGTTAATTCAATTAAGAATGCACAACCAACAACTTCTCCACCTAATTGTTCAATTAGCTTGATAGAAGCTTCAACTGTACCACCAGTTGCTAATAAATCGTCTACAATAAGAACTTTTTGACCTGGTTTAACTGCATCATGATGCATAGTCAATGTGTTTGTACCATATTCTAAATCGTATTCTTGTGAAATAACTTCACGTGGTAATTTACCAGGTTTACGAACAGGAGCGAAGCCAATTTCTAATGCGTAGGCAACTGGGCATCCTGTGATGAAACCGCGTGCTTCCGGTCCTACGATTAGCTCAGCGCCAACCTTTTTCGCATATTCAACAATTTGGTCAGTCGCATATTTGTATGCAGGACCATTGTCCATAATTGTCGTAATATCTTTAAAAGAAATTCCTTCTTTAGGCCAGTTTTCGACAACTGTTACGTATTGTTTTAAATCCATTCCTTTATTCCTCCTCAGAAACCGACTGCGCAGTCATACATTGCTCAATCCAATTTCTTAAATCACTATATTGGGCATATAAGAGTTTCTCTTCTAATGCTACTTGTTCCGTGCGTTCTTTGTAAATATCAGCAGATTCTATCTCTCTTTTAGCTGGATTATCTACAATTTTTGCAAGTCCGTTCTCTATTGTAACAAATTTTAATTCAAAAAACACCTGTGTCATGAAAATCAACATCGCACGACTCCATCCTTTATGCTTCGCTAAGTCGTTCAAGTGTTGGCGTACATGAAATTCGCGACGTTGTTTCAAGAAAGAATAATACCAAATAAATTGTTCACGTGTCGGCATTCCGTCAAATAAATGTGAATTTGCGACATAAAAATGGGCATAAATTCGCGAAGGTTCGACAAGTTTCAACACAGAAACTAATTGATTTTGATGTTTCGGTAAATCAAGTAAAACCAAATACGGTTTATACGCCGATTTAGGCGCTTCCTCATCATAAAGAACAAGCTCTGTAGGAATTAAAGAAGCAAAATAATCAATGGTGTCTTGATTGAATGCCAAGAATGTTGATTCCTCTAAAGGAATTTTCTGTAGCCATTGCGAAATTTTATTGCCACCACGTAAATCGAATAATTGCCATTCATCCGTATGCACATCAGAAATCAGCATTTGTGGCTTACGATTGCCATTCCATTCATTAATTTGAAGATCTCCAGCAAACGACACTTCAATACCCGGCGTTAATTCATCTGCCAAATACCCTTTATGGAAACCAATAGCATCCAATGACTCCGAACCAACACCTAACTCCATTTTGACATGATCTTCATTTGAGCCAATTTTTCGTTTGGACTTAATTTCCGTCTTCATCACCCCATAGGTTGGTTTCGCAAAACCTACACCAAAAGGAGCTAATGTACGAAGTGACTCAATCGCATCAACATCAATTTCTGAAATGGTAAGTGGTACATCAATATTCAACACTGGAATTAAATCTTCTGGTTTTAAGCTGACTAATGATTGATTATGCAGACGTTCACGTAGTTCATCTACATCCTCCATTGCTAATGTCATGCCTGCTGCCATCGGATGACCACCAAAAGCAGGTAAGATATCACGATTTTGATCTAATTCTTTAAATAAATTATAACCTTCAATGCTTCGTGCCGACCCTTTAGCAATTCCTTTTTCTAAATCAATGCCTAAAACAATCGTAGGTTTATAATATTTTTCAACTAAACGAGAAGCGACAATCCCAACTACACCAGGATTCCAACCTTCTTCTGCTACAACTAACACTTGAGATTGACCAATTTCATCTATATTTTCTACCATATCAATCGCTTGTTGTGTCATTTCAGAAACAATTTGTTTACGCTCTTTATTCTTTTCATCCAATAGCTCTGCCATTTTCTTCGCTTCTTGTGGAAGTGTTGTGAGCATAAAATCTACAGCAGGGCCAGCCTCTCCTAAGCGTCCTAAAGCGTTTAAACGTGGACCAAAGGCAAAACCGATTGTTTCCTCCGTAACCTCTGATAATTCCGTTCCAGACACTTTAGCAAGCTCTTGAAGGGCTACATGCTGTGTTCGACGCATTTTTTCAAGACCGAGTTTCACTAAATAACGATTTTCATCTACTAATGGTACTAAATCTGCCACTGTCCCAATCGCTACGAATTCCACTAGATGCTCGGGAAATCTACCTAATAAGGCATGTGCTAGCTTAAAGGCTACACCTACCCCCGCTAATTCACCAAAGGGATAGCTATCTTCCGGAACACGCGGGTGAATTATTACATCTGCTTCTGGTAGAGTTTCCCCACGTTCATGGTGATCGGTCACAATAATATCAATGCCTAGTGCTTTAGCAGCCGCTATCGGCCCATTCCCCGCAATCCCATTATCTACGGTAATAATTAAGTTATAACCGTCCTCTACAGCTTGTAAAAATAAGCGTTCAGAGGGACCATAACCATCAATAAAACGATTTGGAATCACATGGTCTACATTCGCTCCAAGCTCGACTAAAGCTGATTTTAAAACCGTCGCACTCGTAATACCATCGGCGTCATAATCGGCATAAATTAGAATTTTTTCCTGTGCGTCTATCGCTTGTTTAATTCGGTTTACTGCGTCCGTCATACCGTTCATTAAAAAGGGATCATGCACATTGGATTCATCTACATGCAGAAAATCCTGCGCTGTTTGTGGTTCATCAAAACCTCTTGCAACGAGAATTTTCGCTGCAATTGTTGGGATATTTAAAGCGGCTTCTATAGCCTGTACTTTTTGTTCATCTGGCTGTTGAATTCGCCATTTTTTTGTCGTCATAATAGCAATCACTTCCTTATCTATCATTATAACGAAAAATGACAAGTAAAGTTAGTTATTTCATCGCTAGACGGTTCATTCCTCTTATGCTACTTGGCTATCTATTAGGTGCCTATCAACCCCTTCAACCACTCTTCCTTCAATAAATAAGCAGTGAAAAATAGAAATTCAACAGGTCTTCTCCATAAAAATAACTGAGTAAACTTCCTCCAGCAATGGATGGACCAAATGGCATGGATTGACCAACCCCTTTTTTCAAGAAAAGAGCTACAAGTAAACCAATGATTGCAGATAGTAACAACGATAATAAAGTTAGTTTGCTACCTAATATAAATCCAATAATAAGGTAAAGCTTAATATCGCCTCCCCCGATTCCTCCCTTACTAACAACTGTTAAGAAAAGTAAAATGGCGCATCCTAAAAAAGCACCTGCAAACATATCCCACAATGGGTCTAACGGTGCTACCATGCGCAATAAAAAAATAACACTACCGAAAATAAGTAGAATTTTATCTAAAATGAGCGTGTACAAAAGATCTGATACAGTAATAATTACTAGCAATGAAATCATTGTCCATGCAACCGTTAGCTCCAACACACTCGTACATGTCAAAAATGCCAGAACAAATAATAATCCCGTTAAGAATTCCAATAAGATATGTAAAGAACCGTATTTTTCCCCACATTTCCGACATCTTCCTTTCAAAAAGAAGTAGCTAGCAATTGGAATCAATTCACCAATAGTTAGTTGATGCTGACAGCTATCACACTGTGACCGTGGTGTAATAACAGACTTTCCTAATGGTAAACGTTGCCCTACAACATGATAAAATGAACCAAGTGATGCACCCAAAATAAAAACACATAAGCATAGATACAGCATGCTAAAACTCATCTTTTCCACTCCTTCTGTTATGGCACTCCTCTTTAGATACACTTTTATAGTTACTTATTTTTTTCCGCACCTACTTCATTTGATGATGCCTCTACTAATCTTGCCTTCTTTACAACATAACGTATAAAGCAGGAAATTTATATGTATTTTATTTTTTTACTCAAACAAGAAATTCGCCTTATTTTTTTGTCCTACTTTTCAAAAATACAAAAAGTCCAAATCACCTAATTAGGTGATTTGGACGTGTCAGATGAAGCGAAAATTATATGTACTACATCAGTAAATTCATATACCAATCAACTAGATTGTTGCCATAAAAATAAGCTAATAAACTGCCGATTGCAATAGAAGGTCCAAATGGAATCGTTTTTCCAAACCCTCTTTTTAAAATAATGGCGGCAATTAAGCCAATGACTGCAGATAAAAAGATAGAGACAAAAGTTAGCTTTATCCCTAGTACTAAACCAATAACAAAATACAGTTTGATATCTCCGCCACCCATTCCACCGTGAGATAGAATAGATAGTAGTAGGAATATGCCGAAGCCAAAGAATGCACCAGCGAACATATCCCACCAAGGGTCTAACGGACTGAAGAAACGTAAAATTAAAATTGGAATCCCAAAGAATAGTAAAATTTTATCTTGAATGATTTGATACAACAAATCAGAAACGGTAATAATTGCAAAGAGAGAAATCATCAACCAGGCGACGAACACCTCTACTGAAAAACCAAACTTCAAATAGGCGGCGACGGCCAATAATGCTGTGAATAATTCAATCAATGTATGAAATGCACCTATTTTTACCCCACATTTCCGGCATTTCCCTTTTAAAAAAATGAAACTTAGAATGGGGATTAAATCTAATGGTTTCAATTGATAATGGCAATTTTCACATTGTGATGGCGGTGATACGATTGACTTTCCCTTTGGCAAACGTAAACCGACTACATTATAAAATGAGCCAAAAGCTGCACCAAATAAAAAGATGACACAGCTATAATAAATCACCATATTACTCACTTGTTGTTAACCCCTGTTCATAAAATGTTGTCAATTGGACAACTGCATTTGCTGGATAGTTATCAGTCGTTTGTTCTTCTGCTGTTACTTGCTCTGTTTGTTCAGGATTTTCTTCAGTGTAATCAATTGAGTCTACACGAATTAAACGAACACTCTTCTCCACCTGTTTTAAAAAATCCAAAACTTCACTTTCTTCGTTAGCTGAAACGGTCATTGATACAGTCACTAATTTAATATTATTCGGTAAATTCGCATAATCAAGAGAGGTAATTGGTGTGGCTTTTGTTTCAGCACTTGCTTCCTCTTTTTCCGCATCGGCAAGATTTTCAGTAGCTACGTTTTGATTATCGGTATTTGCATTATTTTCCTCTGCTGGTTGTGCCTCTTCAGTGTCTCCAGTAACTTGCTGATTTTCTTCAGCACTTGCTTGTTCACTGAACTGTTGACCGACCTCAACATCATAGTTATTAAATGCGACATTACTAACTAAAACATCGCTAATACCTTCAAATTTTTCAATTTGCTTAATCAATTGTGCAATACTTCGTTGCTCAGGTACTTTCATATGCAATTCTGCATCTGTTTTTGCCGTAGCTGTCGTATTATCCTTTTCTAGCATTAATTGCTGTTGCAATGCTTCTGCTTCTTCAGAGAGCGCGATATTATTAGCTTCCAAACTATTCTGTTGATCTAATTTAGGTGCAATAACATACATATAGGTCGCATAAATTGCCCCAATAATAATACAAGCTACAAGTAATGGCAGGATAAAACCTTGTTTATTCGTTTTCTTCATTCGTTTTCGCCTCCTGTAGCAGTGCAAGATTTAGCGTTAAATCAATGACTGCAGTATGTCGAAGGACGGGATCATCTACAGACACCGAGTAATCCTCTTTATTAGGCGTACCCACATCAATTGTCGCTACTTTAATATCTGTGAATAATTTATTTGTTTGAAGCTGTTCAATATAATTGGCAATATCAGAAAATGTTTCATACTGGACCTCTATTGATAGATCTTTTTCTGAAAATGTTAATTTTGTTTTGTATTCATAGTCCTTTAATTTTTTGTTCACCGCTTCAATAACAGGTGTAACAGGATAAGCCAAGCTTTCCATTATCGTCACAGATTTATCTAATGAATTCTCTTTTTCAGCTTGATGTGTTTCTAGCTGTTGTTTAGCCGTTTCTACAGCTTGTTGCTTCTGTTCATTTTCTTGCGTTAGCGTATTTACCTTTCCTGCAACCGACGCATTCCATAATGCAAGTGCCACGATACAGGCTACCGATAAGGCAACTGTCAGCCAGATAAATGTCCGATTCGTCTTTTTCATTTTAAATGCAGGCAATAAATTAATTTTAGGTATATTCGTCAATAATTCATCATGTAACGCGAAACCAATAATTTCTGCATTACGTGCATATAAATTCGGATACGCTTCCTGTACTTGTTCATCCTTTATCATAAATATAGGCATTTCAAATTGACTCATCAGCATATTTTGAATATAACCTAATTCTGGATTATCACCGATGAGCATAATCTGTTCAATCGATTGATTTTCTTTGTTAATTGAAAAACGATAGAAATTCATAATACGGTTAATTTCAGCAAATGCATCTATTAAATTCGTTTTATATTGATCAATATCACCCTTGTATTCATAAACAAATTCATCTTCTTGTTCAATAAGCTGCCAGTTTTCAATGTCTGTCTCAATGCTATGGAAACGAATAAATCCCACTTCTCTGTTTGAATAAATAGACAATGAAAATTCATTAAGTGCAACCGAAAGAACCATCGTAATCGCTTTCTCTAAATTTGGATAAAACTGCTCAACAATACGTAAATTTGCCAATGACTTAATATCTGCCACATATGGTTTCAAGCCCGCATCAGCTAATAATTGTTGTACTTTCATCACTTCGGCACCATTTGTAGCGTACAATGTGGCTTGACCATCTGTATCGTCTGCATCATATAAATCAATAATTGGTTCTTCAAACGGTAAATGTAAGGTATTTCCCACTTCCATTTCAAAATGCTCTTTAATGCTTTCTCCACGTAAGTCTGGTGGATGCTCAACGCTTCGCATCGTGACTGCATTTTCAGGAATAGCAAAAATCACTTGTTGCCCTTTTAATTTATGTTCTTTGACGATTTTTTTCACAATTTCAAAAAACGCTACCTCATCGACAACCAAGCCATCTCGAATCACATCTTTTGGAAGCTCCTGCTCTATAATGGAGGATTTTGTAGTGTCTCGAGAGACAAAGTTCAATAGCTGGATTTTATACTCTGTATAGATAAGTGCAATACGTTTCTTTGATGTCATAAACATAAGCATTCCCCCCATTTTCTCTAATTTTCTTAGTATCCAGCACTTCGGCATGGGGCCGTCAAATGACAGCCCCTAAACGAAATGTTGGGATTACTATTTTTTACCCATTGCTGCTACTAATTCTTTATCAGTAGCTTTTTTAGCTGTTTTGATAGTTTTAAACTTGTCGTTTTCATTTAAATCCTCAAATTTCTCATAAGAAATTTCGTATGAATTGCCAGTTTTCACAACTGAGTCTCCATCTGTTAATGTATCTTTAGCATCTTCAACAAACTCTTTTAATTCTTTACCCGTACATTCTGTTTCACTTGCGCAAGCACCGTCTGCAAGTGCTGTTTTCGTACTTGAAATGATTTGTGATGCGTCTGAAAGAATGGCTTTTGATTTAGAGTTTGAGATGATGTTACCGATTGATGGAATGGCAATTGCCGCTACGATAGCTAGAATCACGATGACTGCTAATAATTCGATTAGTGTTAAACCTTTTTCATTTTTCAATTGTTTATTTAATAGATTTTTCATTGAAAACCCTCCAATATGTTGTTTTTGTTCATTTTTCTTACATTGTTTTTCTGTTTGCATTATGTAAATTCACCTCCCTTCAATGTTAAATAAGTGATTACATTTGTTCATATAAGCTAAACATCGGTAATAGAATGGCTGCGACGATAAAACCGACAATACCTGCAAGTAATAGAATCATTAGTGGTTCTATTAGTGACTTTAAGGAATCGACTGTACGATCGACGTCATCTTCGTAAAACTCGGCTACTTTTTCGAGCATATAATCCAGTGAACCTGTTTTTTCCCCAATCGCAATCATTTGCGTTACTAATGGGGGGAATACCCAACTTTTTTCAAGTGGCTCAGCTAATGTACTGCCGTTTTCTAATGATTTTTTCGCCTTTTGTAGTACTTCCTCGATAATCGGATTCCCTGATATTTTTTCAGCGATTGATAATGCATTTAAAATCGGTACCGAGCTGCTGAATAAAGAAGAAAGTGTACGTGTCATTAAAGCGATGGCTGATTTTTGCATCAATGTGCCAAAGATTGGCATGCGCAGCAAAATATAATGCACAGAGTAATGGAATTGTTTATTTTTCTTAAAGAGCATTGTAAACGTGACAATGACGGCAATAATAATGCCAAAGAATGCCCACCAGTAGGCTTTTAATGCATCACTAAATGCTAGTACGATTAAGGTAATCATTGGTAACTCGGCTCCAAAGCTCTCAAAGTTTTCCGTAAACTGTGGCACAAGCCAGATGAGCATAAAAGCACCTACTGCCAAAATTAAAATCGATAGCATGATTGGATACATCATAGCCGATTGAATTTTCTTTTTGAGCTTGAAGGTCTTTTCAAAACTTCCAGCTAGGCGTTCCAATGTTTCATCCATATTCCCTGTTGCTTCACCCGCACGCATCATATTAATGAACAGAGGTGGAAATACTTTAGGAAATTTTACTGCTGCCGTTGAGAAGGCAATACCTGAACGAATATCCTCTTCAACTGAAGATAATGCTTTTTTTAACGCTTTACTTTCTGTTTGACTTCCTAAAATATGAATTGATTCCACAATGGAAACCCCTGCGCGAATTAATGTCGCAAACTGACGACAAAAGACGACGAAATGCTCCATCTTCACAGCAGAGCCAATCGTTAAATCCTTATGCAAAATACTGTTTGACTCTGTTACTTCGCGAGGACTAATTCCTAATTCGCGAATTTTCGCGATTGCCTTTGCCTTACTCTCCGCATCAACCGTCCCTTTTTTCTGTTCCCCAAGCTTCGAGCGACCTGTATATTTATAAACACCCATTACATTTCACCTGCCCGCATATACGTTTGTGCGGTTTCAAAATCAATTTTTCTTTCATTTAACAATTGCTGAATCGATGTATCCAACGTATGCATCCCAAGTGAACGTGAGGTTTGCATAATATTTGAAATTTGATGCACTTTATCATTACGAATTAAATTTGCTACAGACGGTGTTTGCATAAGAACTTCCGTTGCTGCCACACGCCCTTCTTTATCTATTCGTTTGAATAATCTTTGGGACACAATCCCTTGCAATACATTGGCTAATTGCACCCGAATTTGTCCTTGCTGATGTGGAGGGAATACGTCAATAATTCGGTCAATGGTCGTTGGTGCACTACTTGTGTGTAAAGTTGCCATGACAAGATGTCCCGTTTCAGCCGCCGTAATGGCTGTTGAAATCGTATCTAAATCACGCATTTCCCCTACTAGAATAATGTCGGGGTCTTGACGAAGAGCTGCACGTAAACCATTTGAAAAACTACTCGTATCTGTACCAACTTCTCGTTGATTGACTATTGATTTTCGATGATTATGTAAATACTCAATCGGGTCTTCTAGCGTAATAATATGCTTAGCATAGTTTCCATTAATATAATCAATCATTGCGGCTAAAGTAGTTGATTTACCTGAACCCGTTGGACCCGTTACTAAAATAAGTCCTTGTGTTTTTTTGCATAGGTCATATAGAACCTGTGGCATTTGCAATTGTTCAATACTCGGGATAACCGCATCAATTTTACGTGCTGCTAATGTTAGACTATTTCGTTGATGGTAGGCATTCATACGAAAACGACAGCGGTTAGGTAATGAATAGTTAAAATCAAGCTCTCTTTTCGTTTCAAACTCCTGCAGTCTAAATTCCGGAATAACAGTCGTTACCATTTGCTGTAGGTCATCAGGCAATAATTTTTCTTCACCATATTGCTGTAGACGGCCATTTATACGGAATGTGGGCGGAATACCGACCGTTATATGTAAATCAGATGCGTTCAGTTCATCTGCTTTGATTAATAATTCCTCGATGTCTTTTGTCATATTCTCGCCCCTTTTAATCTGTCACGACTCGTACAATTTCTTCAACTGTTGTCAATCCTAGAACTGCCTTATCGAGTCCATCCTGCATTAAACTTTTAAACCCTTTACTTTGCGCAGCCTGCAACAATTCAATTGTGCCTGCTTTTTGTAAAATTAACTGCTTTATGTCATCATCAATTGCTAGCACCTCATGAATGGCAATACGCCCTTTATAACCTGTATGATTACAAGCCGCACAGCCTTTACCAGAAGAAATGCTTGACACAGTTAATTGATGCTGCTCTAATATGGCCTGCTCCGTTGGGGTTACAGGTCGGGTTGTACTACAATCACGACATACGCGACGTACAAGACGCTGTGCTACCACACCTTCTAAAGAAGAAGTAATTAAATACGGCTCAATGCCCATATCTGTCAAACGTGCAATTGACTCTATCGCACTATTTGTATGAAGCGTACTAAGTACCAGGTGTCCTGTTAAGGAAGCGCGTGTGGCAATTTGAGCTGTTTCAGTGTCTCGAATTTCACCGACCATAATAATATCGGGATCCTGACGAAGAATAGAGCGCAAACCGGTCGCAAAAGTTAACCCTACTTCTTCACGTACTTGAATTTGGTTAATGCCTTCCAGTTGATATTCCACTGGATCTTCTACGGTAATAATATTTAGAGCGTCATCATTCATATCATTCAATGTCGCTGATAATGTCGATGATTTACCTGAACCCGTTGGCCCTGTAATAAGAACAATGCCGTTCGGTTTTTTTATCATTTGAATGAAACGCGTATGATTCTCAGGTGAAAGCCCCAATTGATTAATTGAGATTTGTGCGTTTTTTGTATCTAATACACGCATGACAATTTTTTCACCATAAATTGTCGGTAAGCTAGATAAACGTAAATCAATCGAACGCATTTGCGCTTGCACTTGAATACGACCATCTTGAGGTAAGCGATTTTCCGTAATATTTAAATTACCCATGATTTTAATTCGTGCAATTATCATTTTTTGCATATTTTTCGGTAGGGAACGTTCTGTTTTTAACACACCATCTACACGAAAACGGATACGCAATTCATTGTCCTGTGGGTCAAAGTGAATATCACTTGCGCCTTGGACAACTGCATCGGTGATAATTTGATTAACAAGGACGACAATTGGTGAATCTTCTGCCACGATATCGACATTTTCCTCTTCCGTAAAGCCAACCAAGTCATTCATAGCCGCCTCCATAGTTTCTTGCAAATCATAGTATTTACTAATCGTTTTATGTAAATCCTGTTTAGTAGCAATACAGGGCTCAATTTTAAAGCCCGTAATCATACGTAATTCCTCGATTGCAAAATAGTCCATTGGATCTGCCATAGCGACAAATAATTTGTTTTTTTCGGTTCGTAGAGGTACGAGTAAATAGTGTTTAGCCGTTTCTTTCGGCACGAGATGAATGATGTCAACATCGATTGGAAATTGTCCCAGATTGACATGTGGGATACCTAATTGAAACTCTAGCACTTCAATTAAAGTTTGCTCTGTTACATAATTTTCACGAATTAGCACGTCGCCTAAGCGTTCATTTGGTTGCTTATTTTCCAATGCCCAGTGAAGCTTTTCTTCTGTTAAGACATTTGCCTCAACTAATAAATCCCCTAATCTTTTTCTCGTCTGTGCCACTATTTATCCCCCTCTTCTGAACCATCTACCGTATAGATGTAGTAGTAGCTGTCATTTGCCTCAGAATAAATCACATTTTCTTCCGATAATTGCTCTGCTGTAGGATTTTCGATTTTCTCAATAACTAACTTATTTTGATCATCCAATTGAATTGTATCTTCTTCTGTCAGTCCCTCTACTGCTGTCACATTTTCTTCATCATTTATACTGTCTTCGCCAAGAGTATCATTAGGTTCTTGAGTAAATTCCGCATCCATATCCCCGCTAAAGTCTTCTAAAGTTGAATCATCTGCTGGCATTTCTTCCATCGATTTTAAAATGACCTGATGAATAGGCGCATAGTAATTTGTACTAATTAATTTCTTCTCTGTTCCATATTCAATAGTTGTCATTTGACGATACACATCCACAGTTATTCCTTCGCTTGCTTGACGAACTTCTTTACTTTCGCCCATTGAAAGTTTATCTGTATAACGATAAATAACTTTTGGTGTTATTGTCTCTTCATTTGCTGTGTATAACTTTATTTCTGGTAATTCTTCTGAAGCTGAAATATAAAAATCTACATAAAATTGATTATTTTTAACTGAAGCCTGTATTTTAACAGGTCCCTGACGTGTCGATGAGAAGATTAAATCCTGCGATTTCCCAGCATTTAAACTTGCTTCATATCCAGCTTCAACATAGTTTTGGATACAATCCGCTTGATGACGTTGGGAAACTTCAAAGCCTGATTGTAATGCATTATTATAAAGAGCTGTCGCCGCTAAACTTGCATTTTTCTTACCCAGCTTCTTACCTAATACTGCTAAAAAAGAAAAATCAGTATTTGGTTGAAGCGTATATTCATTTAATTTGTCTGCAATCACAGTTAGTTCATCGACATTTTCAGATTCAATGGGTAATGCAGCGGATGATACTAGTTTACCTTCTGAAATATCAAAATCAGCTTTTGTAATTTTCAACGGCTGTATTGGTAGAGTTGCTGCTTGCTCTAATAAACTCTCCATTACTTCATCTAGATTATCTCCAACAATCGGCTCAACCGTATTGATTAATTTTTCTGTTGCATGAACGATTAATTCACTCTTCACATCGGGCTTAGCTGACCAAAAATCATACCAAGGTTTCTTCTGTGCTTTATTTAATCGATCAACCGAACGACTAACATCAAAATTAAAAACCTCACCAGAAACAACAACCTCTTCCGAACCACCTTGGATAGATATTTCTTTTTGTTGCCAAACTTCGACCATTTCCCGAACTTCTTTTGTCATTTGTTTTTTTGACATACCACTTACATCAATTGGTCCAATCATGGAACCTGATGACGCTGCTACGTGAATTTCATTTAATGACATCACCGCTAGTAGGATGACGGTAAATACCGCAATCAATTTATAAATCTTTTTCATCTTTCATCCTCCTCAAATAATTATCTATGTAAAATACAGGTAAATTT
>JAGHSJ010000008.1 GCA_018065935.1 Candidatus Kurthia equi | reverse complement strand
GATTTATATGCAAAAATAAAAAAAGTATAAAAATTGGTAATATCTCCAACTTTTATACTCTATTTTCTACTTTGTTATTCGAATTTTAGTGCATCGCCATCGAATTTTTCGTCAGCTACTTTGATTGAATCTGTTGGACAGCCTTCAAAAGCGTCCTCCATATCTTCCATTAGGTCTTCTGGAACTTCAGTAGTCCCTGTGTTATCATCTAAAATAACGAAGGCAATCCCTTCATCATCATAATCATAAATGTCTGGTGCAGCAGCGCCACAAGCACCACAAGCGATACAAGTGTCTGCGTCTACGATTGTAAACTTAGCCATATATTATTACCTCTCCTTTATGTCAATCCGAATTAGCTTCAACTATCATTCTAAAACGCTTTTCATTTCTTTTCAACCTAAATAAATGAAACAAGGAGGAATTAAACTTGTTTTTTCAGCAACAGCTCTTACATATACTGCAAAAGTATGATGGCCAACGTACCGTTTATTCAGCCTATCATCTATTAAAAGGAAAGAAATCTGGGCAGACAATTCAAGATGTTGGGCTATTTGATTTACAACCCTATTTTTATTTATTACCTAAATTAACAAAAGAAAACTTTTTACATGTGATTGAACAGCTGCAAGCATCTCAGCAGATAGCTGTCGATGATGACCAGCGTATCGTGGTTTTACAGCCAACTTCTAGCATACCAGCCTTTTTTGACGGATGGCATTTTAGGGGGGGAGAGCATGTGTTTTTCAATCGATTACAATTGGTTGTCCAATCCATTTCTAATATGCGTCAAGGGGAAAAACAATTTTTACCGATTGTGCGTGATGAACAAATCCAACAATTTGTGAAGGGCTATTTAGTACATATTGAATTTCAACAACTTGCGCAACAAAATTTATTTATCAATCAGTTATACCGGGCCATTGAAGAAATGGCGGTGGGTGAGATTGTGCGTACCATTTTACTGTATCGTTTAACTGGATACGGGCATATCGGTATGACTTGGTCGCAATTAGCAGAACAACTTGAAATAAGTGAACTAGATGCACAACTTTATTTTGTTCATGGTCTCCATCGATTAATTGAACGAATCGAGAAAGGGGATTTAGAGCTCCTTCATTTATTAACCTATCAAGTGCGTGTTCAAACAGTTTTGACCGAATCCACGCAAAAAACGGCACATCTTTTACAACAAGGCCTGACTATGCAACAAATTGCTCAGACGAGACGTTTAAAGGTAAGTACGATTGAGGATCATATTGCTGAGCTAGCGATGAATGATCCCCATTTTCAAGTGGAACAATTTATGGCAGCTGAATTAGCAGTTGAAATCAAAGAAGTTATTTTAGCGGTTGGTAGTAAAAAGTTGAAGCCGATTAAAGAAAAGATTCCACATGCTTCTTATTTTCAAATACGACTAATTTTAGCGAGAGTTGGAGGGGAACATCATGCTTGAAGAAACTTTGCAAAAACATTTTGGCTATAAAGAATTTCGTTCAGGTCAAAAAGAAGTCATTGAACAAATTATTCGTGGAAAAGATGTGCTGACATTGTTGCCTACAGGCAGTGGAAAATCCCTTTGCTATCAATTACCTGCCTACCTTTTAGGCGGTACGACACTTGTGATTTCACCTTTACTTTCTCTGATGCAAGATCAGGTGGAGCAGTTAAAACGTTTTGGTGAAAAAAAGGTTGTCGCGATAAATTCTTTTTTGACAGGAAATGATCGCCAGCAGGTTTTCCAGTCTTTAAGCACCTATCGTTTTATATTTGTGTCGCCAGAAATGTTGAGCAATCTACGGTTTCAGCAGGCGCTAGAAATGGTGAATTTGACGTTAATTGCGATAGATGAAGCACACTGTATTTCACAGTGGGGCTTTGATTTTAGACCAGAATATTTACAAATTGGTGAAATATTGAAAAATCCTCAACGACCGCCGATATTAGCTTTGACTGCTACAGCGACTTCAAAGGTATTGCAGGATATTGAGTTCTATTTACAGATGCAAACACCTTTTCAATGGATTGCCTCGGTAGATCGTCCGAACATTGCCTACCAAGTGATTCAAATTAATGATTATCGTGAAAAAGTGAATTGGCTACAGCAGCATATCAATCGTTCGATCGCACCTGGCATTGTGTACACGCAGTCACGGAAAAAAACGATGGCTTATGCAGAGGCTTTACGTGCGCAGAATATTCGCGTAGCTGCCTACCATGGTGGGATGGAGAAGGAAGATCGTCAGCTAATTCAGCATCAATTTTTAGCAGGAGAATTGGATTGGATTATCGCCACAAATGCTTTTGGCATGGGGGTACATAAATCAGATATTCGACAAATTATCCATGATCATATGCCGAGTACAATGGGGAGCTATATGCAAGAGGTTGGCCGTGCGGGACGTGATGGACAGCAGTCCTTTGCTACATTATTATATAGTCCAGAGGATGAGCGATTAACGAAATCGGTCTCTTTGATGGATTATCCGAATCGCTATCAAATTAGTCGCTACAGTGAGCTTGTCGCTCGTGGGCAATCACCACAAATTTTATTGGATGAGTATCAAATGACAGAAACAAGCTATCGTATTTTAGCCTATTGGATGAAACAATTATCACCAGAAGACGTTGTGCTGAAAGTAGAGCAGCTGTCTAATGATAAAATACAGGAAGTAGACCGCATCCGCTCAATTTTATTGGGGGATACTTGTATTCGTGAAGGAATTAGTCATTACTTTGAACAAAAATTGCAAAATAGGCCTGAAATTTGCTGTTCCAACTGTGGAATAACGATTGAATCTATTCCAGCAAAACAAATGATTGAAAATGACAAAAAAAGGGAATTGTCATGGAGCAGGAGATTTAACGATTTATTTCCTTCATAAATAAAGAGTTTCGTTTACTTTTATTGAAAATTTAGTCATAATATAATTATCATTATATAGTGAAGAGGGGGATGACACATGTCTCAGAATGATTATAAAGAGAGCGTTGAGGAACATCGACAATCTATTGACGTAGATGGTGATGGGGCAAGTGATAAATCTACACGTATGTCACGTAGACAGCAAAGACAAAATAGTAGAGAACCTAAAAAAAATAGTAATAATGCATTATTAACTGTGCTAGCTGTTATTTTCGTCATGATACCGGTATCTACATTGGTTTATTTCTTTGTACTAAATCCGAAAGATGATGGAATTGAAGGCAAAACAGCAGCTGAAAATGTTCTGATTGAAACAAATAATAATGAGAAAAATGAGAGTCCTAAAAATGATAAAGCTGTAGAGGATAAAAAAGCCTCAGACTCTTCTGCTAAAGCAGATGAAAAAGACAAGGATTCTGCTACAAAAGAAAAAACAGAGGCTCAGCTAGAAAAAGAAGCTAAGGCGAAAGAAGCGCAAGCAGCCAAAGAAAAAGCGGAAGCTGAGAAAGCTCGTTTAGCTAAAGAAAAAGCGGAAGCTGAGAAAGCTCGTTTAGCCAAAGAAAAAGCGGAAGCTGAGAAAGCTCGTTTAGCCAAAGAAAAGGCTGAAAAAGAAAAGGCTGAAAAAGAAAAAGCCGAACCTGTGAAACAATCGGATGCCTATTTAAATGCAATTCGTAATGGGTACTTACACAATGCCGTGGCAGGAGACACAATTCAAAGTATATCAATTAAGTATTACGGTAGCGAGGCGTATGTTGACCAAATTAAGCAATTAAACGGAATTTCAGCAGATCGTGTACCTGCAGGAACGAAAGTTGCATTGATTAAGCCGTAAAGAAACTGAAAAGAGAGTTGCATAAATAATTTTGCACTTCTCTTTTCAGTATTCGCAATAAAAGGTAGAAATCGCGTAAGAAAAAAGCCGCGATTTCTACCTTTTTGTGTTTATTCGTAATTCCTCTATAGAAGGGAGCCACTCTATTTAGGATGCAAATTGGTAGACGGTGCTTTCTAAGTTTTATTTTGTGTAGTCCTCAACGGGTGCCTATTTTAAAAAGTATTCATTTAAATAATGCTAGTCTGCGTGCAAAAGCATGGAAATTTTATGTGACAGGCGTATAATGAGAAGGAATTGTTAAACTTAAGGAGTGACAGGATATGCGTCAACAAGATGCAATTATTGTTGGTGGCGGTCCATGTGGATTAGCTGCGGCAATCGCATTGAAAAAAATTGGTTTAGAGCCAATAATTATTGAAAAAGGAAATATCGTAAATGCGATTTATAATTACCCAACTCACCAAACTTTCTTTAGTTCTAGTGAAAAATTAGCAATTGGAGATGTACCTTTTATTATTGAAGGACAAAAACCAAAACGTAATCAGGCATTAGTATACTATCGTGAAGTGGTTAAATTAATGGGATTAGATATTCATCGTTTTGAACAAGTTGAATCTGTCGAAAAAACAGGTGCTGAATTTGTTGTTAAAACGTCGAAAGATACGTATCAAACACCATATGTTGTCATCGCTACAGGTTATTATGATAATCCTAACTATATGAATATCCCGGGTGAAAATTTAGATAAAGTGATGCATTATTTTAAAGAAGGACATCCTTATTTTGATACAGATGTATTAATTATTGGGGGTAAAAACTCAGCAATTGATGCAGGTTTAGCACTTCATAAAGCGGGTGCAAACGTAACGGTTGCTTATCGTGGAGCAGACTATTCATCAAGTATTAAGCCTTGGGTACTTCCAGACTTTGCAGCTTTAGCACGTAATGAAGAAATTTCGATGCGTTTTAATACGGCGGTCAAAGAAATTCGTGAAGATGAAGTTGTGCTAGTGGAAAATGGAGAAGTTAAAACGATTCCAAATGATTTTGTTTTTGCGATGACAGGCTATCACCCGAATCATCAATTTATTCGTAAAATGGGTGTAGAGGTGGATGAGCAAACAGGTCGTCCGCAATGTGACCCTGAAACAATGGAAACAAATGTCGAAGGTTTATTTATTGCAGGTGTTATTGCAGCAGGTAATAACGCAAATGAAATCTTCATTGAAAATGGACGTTTCCATGGTGGACAAATTGCAAAATGTATTCAAGAAAAACAAAATAAAGAATAATGAAATGAAAAAGGCAAAAATCGCATGAATTATTTCGCGATTTTTGCCTTTTTTGATTTTTAAAAGAGAGAAAGAGAATAACTTATTTATAAAGGAAGATAAGTCAATTACGCGACATCGTGTCACTCGACTTATCTGCCCAACGTCCTGTTGACCTTCTTTAGTGCACTCGTGTGTGAACGAGCGGTTTTGCCTTTTCTATGGTGTCTAGAACATTATGCCAAAAGCTACCGACACTTC
>JAGHSJ010000185.1 GCA_018065935.1 Candidatus Kurthia equi | reverse complement strand
GGCATAATCTGTTGCAACATCCAACAAACTATACCTATTTTCATTATTTTTCTATAATATTCACGACTTGCTGATTCGTAAATACATTGTATTCTTTTGAAATTCGGATTACATATTCACTAAGATTTTTACCTGTATTTTTTTCTAATGAAGCTAGGTTCGCCTTAGTCAATTTATTATAAATAATATCATATTTCGTATCAGTCAATTTTCCTGGGTTTTTCCAAGCTAGAAATTGTACCGCTCTACCTACGTTTTCAAAGCTATTATTTTCAATGACTGGATAAGTTGCCCCACTCACTAAAACACCACGCAAGCCACTGTTTCCTTGGCCAATCTTATTAAAATGATTGCCTTTAATTACTGGCTTATACCAATTATTCACTCGAATCGCATCATTACGGGTATTACTAATTTTGTTATTAATTATTTTAATATCTTTATGGGGTTTTGAAGTATAAACTTTCCCATTGATTTTCCCTTTACCTGAATACTTATGTGTACCAATTGCACGATCTAAACCATCAAACACAGAATTTTTAATCGTTACATCCATATTTGCAGTACGGTCAAATTTACTCCAGTTTGAACTAAATCCACCAGTAAATTTATCTGGTGTGTCTAAATTAATCGCTTCTTTTACATAATTCGCTGAGGCTGTTGAGTTTTTAAATGTACTATTATTTACAACAACCTTTTTAGAAGCATCCATTTCTATAAAATGGCCTGAATTCATATTTTTAAAATCGATATTTTGAATGGTTACATTTTGATTATGTCCCATGATGATGGCAATACTATTGTAGACTTTTTGCAAATCAATTGTTGCTCTGCCTTTTGAATAAATCTTCACATTTTTCGTTCCGCTATAGCTACCAACTGCACCATCTTTATTTGACTTAGAAGGCGCAATCAATTGGAATAGAGAAGAAGAAAGCCCAATAGAACTTGCTCCTGCTTTTTTCGCTTTTTTTATGACAACTCCATTTGATAATTCAATTGTCACATTTGAAGGGACATAAATTGTATTGGTTAGTGTATATGTTCCTTTTTTTACGATAATTTTCCCGCCACCAGACTTCTCCAAAGTCTCCATTAGTGCTCGGAAAACATAATAATTTTTTGTATTTTTATTATACGTACTATATGTTGTATACGTTTTATTGATTGGCTTTGAATTAGTTGTAACTGTGTATGTTTTTGCCTGTGCATCCTTTCCCTTAAATCCCCATACTGAGAAAATTAGAAACAATGCACTAAATAGAACCAATAGCTTCAATTGTTTTTTCATATTGACACTCCTTAAATTTTATACATTTGACTAGCTATTCAAAAAAACATTTTACGCTATTTTTGAAAAATTCTGATATTTTCATCCAAAATATCAAATTTACAGTAAAATAGTTGCATCTTATTAACCAATAAATAGTCACTGTCCATTTATCGGATAAAAAACAAAGAATTCCACCTGAAATCAGGAGGAATTCTTATTACACTTTTTTGTTCTATACTTCTTCTTTTGTTGCTAATTCAATAATTGCATCTGCATAAATAGCTGCAGCTTTGATTAAGTTTTCAATAACAACAAACTCGTCCGCTTGGTGTGCGATATCTGGTTCCCCAGGGAATAACATACCAAATGCGACACCGTTGTCTAACTCACGCGCATACGTTCCGCCACCAATTGCTAATAATTCCGCTTGTTCACCCGTATTGCGTTCATATACTTTTGATAATTTTTGAATTAATTCTGAGTTGGCATCTACATGATGTGGCTCAGAATTTTCTGTTACAGCTAAAGTAAATCCTAGTGTTGGTAACACTTGTGCCACAGCTGCAATTTTATCCGCATATGGATATGTTACAGAATAACGCATACTTACTTCTACTTTACCGCCTGTTTGAGGTGTATAAGAAACAACACCTGCATTTAGTGTTGTATCACCTGAAATTTCATCATTGAAGTTCAGTTTTAATGCATGACCACGTGTTTCATTTGCAAATGCTGTCACAACAAAGTTGACAAATTGTTTTGCATGTTCAGTTGTTAAAATAACATTTAAGAATTGGGCTAATTTCACAGCAGCATTTACCCCTGCATTTGGTTCCATTGCATGAGCTGATTTCCCTTTAATTGAAATTTTAATTGTATCGCCAATTTCAGTGTATTCACCTTGTAATTGAGCGTTTGATAAAAATGCGTGGAAAATCATTTCTGTTGATTGAGGAACATCTGTTAAAACTGCTTCCGCATAGTCGGGAACCATGTTTGTACGGTGTCCTGCTTTAAAACTAACTAATTGTTCGTTTTCTGATGCTGCAGGTGCTTGATTAAACTCTAAAACAGCAATTCCTTTTTCAGCATTAATAATTGGGAAATCCGCATCAGGAGCAAATCCTAGTGTTGGCATTTCTTCATTTGCAAAGTAATGTTCTACACAGCGGAAACCTGTTTCTTCGTCAGAACCGATTATCATACGAACACGACGATCTAATTTCACGCCAGCATCTTTGACCATTTTCATAGCTAGCCAAGCAGCCATTGTTGGTCCTTTATCATCAATTGCTCCACGACCAAATAGTTTGCCGTCTTCAATTTCAGCTCCGAATGGGGCATGTACCCAGTCACTACCTGCTGGTACAACGTCAACATGGCAAAGGATACCGACCATTTCCTCGCCTTCACCCATTTCAATATAGCCCACTTTATTCGCCATATTTTTAACTTTCATATCTTGCGCTTTACCTTGCTCAAGCATCCAATTTAACGCTTCAAGTGGACCATTCCCGAAAGGAACTTCCTCCGTCATTGTCGATTCATCTAATACGCTGTTGATTTGCACCAAAGCTTGTAAATCTGCTAATAATTCATTTTGTCTTTCTTCGGCTTGTTGTTGCCAGTTCATAAACATACCTCCTAGTTAATATATAAATAGTGTACACCTTCTACACATTTAAGAGAAAACAAAAATTAAAAACGAACATTTTATAAAAATTCTGAATAATCGTACGGTTTTATTTTTGTAGAAAATGGTAAGAACTCATTTTTCAGTCTTTTTTATGGAATATTTTAAACTTATCCGTTATAATGTAATTGTCAGAAGCACCTTTCTGACAAAATCCGAAAAAGGAGATGTCGAGGCACAATAATTCGCCTAAACTTGCAATTTCTATCGTCCGCTAGTCTTGAGAAAAAAGATGAAGGAGTGGTTCACCAATGAAACCAACAACTGATCGGATGCTTAATCGTATTAAAGACATGTATAAATACATCCATGATAATGGAACAGTAACTACACAGGATTTAGTCGATGAATTCGGCATCACTCCTCGCACCATTCAAAGAGATTTGAATGTGTTAGCCTTTAATGACTTAGTTGAAAGTCCATCTAGAGGTAAATGGACAACGACGCGTAAAAAAGTGAAGATGACATCTTAGAAAGATTCAATGAGTTCTATCTCACAATTATACTCATTGAATAGAGAAGATAACTAGCCCTAAGATACCACATGCTGAGGCCAACTTCTCATTGAATTCAAAATTAATGAACATGAAAAAAAGAATGACCTTGCAGCGTCGCTAGGTCATTCTTTTTATTTTGGACCTTTTACTGTTTCAGTAGATTTAACTCGTCTTCAGTTAATTCACGATATTCGCCAAGAGCTAGGTCTTTATCTAGCTCTAGTGGCCCCATAGATAGGCGTTTTAAATAAGTTACCTTCTTATCAACGGCTTCAAACATACGCTTCACTTGATGGAATTTTCCTTCAGAAATTTCTAATTCAATTTCTGACTCTTCCCCAGCTTTTAATATTTTTAGTTTACCTGGCTTCGTATGATAGCCGTCCTCCAAAGTAACCCCTTCTGCAAAGGCATCAATATCAGCTTGTTCCACTTTACCATCGATTTTGGCATAGTACACCTTTGGTACATGTTTTTTCGGTGATAATAAATTATGTGTTAATTGACCGTCATTCGTAATTAATAAAAACCCTTCTGTATCCTTGTCTAAACGGCCTACTGGAAACGGCTCGAATTGTACATGGAATGGATCTAATAAATCGATTACTGTTTGATCATGCTTATCTTCCGTTGCAGAAATGACACCTGGTGGCTTATGCATCATCAAGTAAATGAATTCTTGATACAAGACACGTTCTCCATAAACTGTGACAGCCTGCGCATCTGGATCGACATGCTTCGTCACATCTCTTACAACTTCTCCATCTACTTTAACAGCTTGCCCTTTTACTAAAATCTTTACTTCTTTACGTGAGCCGAAACCCATATTTGATAATAATTTATCTAAACGCATAGTTCCTCCTACATACCTAATTTATTGGCGATTTTCGTCACTTTGCTACCTAGGAGCTTCTGTGCTAAACCTAATCTTAATGAAAGTAACCCGTAAACAACTACGCCTACGAATCCACAAATCACAATATATACTAATGCAGACCAACGACCTTCTGCGGCTGGTAAAAATAAACTTAAACCTTTATGCGTTAACAAGACAACTGCTGCCATGATCGCCGTTAAAATAACGATAAGCATCGAACGACGAACAAGCATCTTAGATTTATAGTTCAATGCTTTTTTCAGTACGATCATATTAATTGCAATTGATACAAGATAACCGATAGCTGTTGCAGCAATCGCACCGTTCACTTCAAAATGTTCAACTAATGGTATATTAATCGTTAATTTCACTAAAATCCCTGTTAATAAGCTAAGGATAATCCATTTTTGATAATCAATCCCTTGAAGTAAAGCGGCTGTTACTTGGAAGAATGCAAATAAAATCGCCACGGGTGCATAGTAAGCCAATACAGATGCCCCCATCTTATCTGGTTCATAAAGCATCGTATATAAATCATACGATAAAATAGAAATTCCGATAACAGCTGGTAGTGTAACGAAAAGTAAAATCTGATATGTTTTATCCATGGCATTAATTAATTCGCCATGTTGTTTTTTTGTATAATATTTTGTTATTGCTGGTACAAGTGCCATTGAAAAACCTGTAGCAAGCATAACTGGTATGATGACAATTTTATGTGTGGTAAAATTCAGCATCCCTAATAATGTATCTGAGATGTTTGAAAGACCGACATTCGACATGGCTTGGTTAAAGGTTAGCATGTCTACTAATTGGAATAACGGGTTAGCTACACCAACAAATACATAAGGAATTGAGTACGTAATAACTTCCTTATAAATTTTCTTATAGCTTAACTCTCCTGAAGAGACGCTCATGTCTAATTTTAAATCAAACTCCGGTTTGAGCTTTTTCCAATAATAATACAGACATAGTAAGCCGCCTAGTGCTCCAATGAATGCTGAGAATACGGCAAATGATACAGCTGTTTGCGCTTGTCCTGAAAAGACATTCATTACAAGGAACGAACCAAGTAATAACGCGATGATTCGTACAATTTGCTCGACTAATTGCGACATGGCTGTTGGTGTCATATGATCGTAGCCTTGGAAGAACCCACGGACAAGACTCATAAAAGGTACAGCGATTAAAGCAAAACTAACCCAACGAATGACACCTGCAATTTGTGCCACTGTGAAAATTTGGTCGTCATCTTTAATAACTAAATGTGCAATCGGAGTTGCTAATAAAAATAATGCTAAAAATGAGAGGAATCCTGTCGTTAGCATGATTAGTAAGCCTGATTTAACAAGCTTCCGCCCAGATTCGTAGTCACCTAAACTGTTATACTTTGAGACGAATTTAGAAACTGCGACTGGCGCACCTGAAATCGCGACTGAAAGCATAATCGAATAAGGTATATACGCATACGAATACAATGTTACGTTTTCCTGACCAATAATTGCGTAAAATGGGAAAATATAAACAAGGCCTAAAATTTTCGATAAAAACATGCCAATTGTCAGTATGGCAGTGCCCTTCATTAATGATGACATAAAATCCTTCCATTCTGTCCAAATCTAATAAAACCTAAACTTTAGTTTACAACTCACGATACAATTACTCAAATAGTTTCTGTATTTAATGTATAATAAAATAAAAAAAGAAAGTGTGTTCTTATAATGTATGATGTTATTGTAATTGGCGGAGGTCCATCTGGACTAATGGCAGCAATTGCCGCTGGGTCTAAAGGTAAAAAAGTATTGCTTCTTGAAAAAGGAAAAAAATTAGGCCAAAAATTAGCTATTTCTGGAGGCGGTCGTTGTAACGTAACCAATCGACTTCCTGTAGACGAAATTGTCAAAAATATACCTGGTAATGGGCGCTTTTTATACAGTCCATTTACTGTTTTTAATAATGAAGATATTATTACCTTCTTTGAAGGGCTTGGTGTGGCGCTTAAAGAAGAGGATCATGGACGTATGTTCCCAGTATCCAATCGTGCGCAAGACGTTGTAGAGGCGCTTTTAAACGAATTACAACGCCTACACGTAGAAATACGTAAAAACACAGTAGTCGCTGGTTTATTAATGAATGAAGAGCGTGTACAAGGTGTTCATTTGGAGGACGGTACACATATCGAAGCTGTAGCAGTCATTGTTGCAGTTGGAGGAAAAGCAGTACCTCAAACTGGTTCAACAGGTGACGGTTATCCATGGGCTGAAAAAGCAGGTCATACTGTGACCGATTTATACCCAACTGAAGTTCCTTTATTATCAAATGATTCCTTCATTCAGTCAAAAGAATTACAAGGGCTTGCATTACGTGATGCGGCTGTTTCTGTATTGAAGAAAAATGGCAAACCAATCATCACACACCAAATGGATATGTTATTTACCCACTTTGGATTGAGTGGTCCTGCGATTTTACGCTGTAGTCAATTTGTTGTAAAAGAGCAGAAAAAAAATGGTGGCAAACCAGTAACGATGAGAATTGCTGCTTTACCAGACTTGAATGCGGAGTCTGCTTTCCAACAATTATTCAAATTAGCTAAGGACGAACCAAAAAAAGCATTGAAAAACGTATGGAAAGGGCTTGTTCCTGAACGCTGGCTTTTATTCCTCATGCAACAAGCATCTATTGATGAAGCGCTAACTGGCGCAGATTTATCTGCTGAAAAAGCGAGACAGCTTGCACATGATCTGACTTCATTTGAAATGACTGTTTACGGTACACAACCAATTGCTAAAGCCTTTGTAACTGGTGGCGGTGTTTCTACAAAAGAAATCGAACCGAAAACAATGGCCTCTAAGAAAAAGGCTGGTCTATTCTTCTGTGGTGAAATCATTGATATTCACGGTTATACTGGTGGTTACAATATTACATCAGCATTAGTTACTGGTCATATCGCTGGTGATAGCGCAGCAGATTTTACTGAATAAAATACAACTACCAAAAACAGTAAGAATATTTATCTTCTTACTGTTTTTGGCATTTCTTAGCTAAATAAAACTATAATAGATACTAAAAACCTGTTTTCAGATT
>JAGHSJ010000316.1 GCA_018065935.1 Candidatus Kurthia equi | reverse complement strand
TATTTCGATGTTGCTGCAGCGATCGAAATCGCCAAGCTCCAAAAGCAGTATGAGCAGGGGCATCTCCCGTTAGAGAAGCTCCAGGACGTGTATAAACAGTACCAAGTTAAATAAGGTTAATTGGATCACTCGCATAATTTGTGAGTGATTTTTATGTATTTGCGGAAATTACATTTAGGCAAATTGAAAAAATGTGATAGCAAATCCATATTTTTTTACTGCATATAGAGGTTTTTTGAGAGGAATATAGAATTTTTATTTTGAGGTGAGCGTTATGTCAAAAGAGGTAGTGCAGGCTCAAAGTGTCTATGGTTCTAGTGATATAGCTGATACGTTGGAAATTCAAGAGAGTACTTTGCGTAAATATTGTTTGTTGCTGGAGAAGGTAGGCTATGAATTCTTAAAAAACGAACATGGGCATCGTGCGTTTTTTGATCATGACGTGATTGTGCTGAGGAAAATGATTAGTTTAAAAAGTAGTGCTGATATGACGCTTGAAGAAGCAGCAAAGTCAGTCGTAGCATGGAAAAACGGGAACGATATAACGGTTAGTGACACAGAAGAAAAGCGTTATATCACGCGTTATAATGACCTGTTAGAAGAGTTTAAAAGCTTCCAGGAGCAACAAATGAATTTTAATAAAGAGTTGATTCAGGAGATTCGGAATCAGCAAGAATACATAGAGGATCGTCTGGAACAAAGGGATCGCTTGTTGATGCAATCTATGCGTGAGACCTTGGAAACTCGTAAAGAAATTGCAGCAGCATCGGAGAAAAAGTGGTGGCATTTTTGGAAATGATTTGGTGTCAGCAGCATTAGTGCATTTCATGGGGTTTTTTGGATATAAAGATAAATAAGGGGTCCCGTCAGATTTTTGCGGATTTACAACGATAAGGAATCTTATTAACGCTGCTTAGTAAGATTTTGTTTTTGAGCAATGTTTTGAAACAACTTTTGCTGAAAATATAGCTGCTTTTTTAAAAGCTATTATGCTATCTCAAAAACCGTCGTTTATAAGACACTGATTCCTAGTCGTTGGTATATCAATAGTTTTTGACTGCTTCATATCGCTTAACGTTGTAAATCCGCATTTTTATGACGCTATCCCAATAAAAAATGGTTCGGCATAGCCAATCTATTTTTTATGAAAATAGATTCAGGGGAACCAAACCATTCATTTTCTTTTTTTTCATTTCCGCATAATCTTTTTTTGTAGAGATTCGTTCCAATCTTTTGCTGGGGCTAGAGGTAATACACGTTGGTAATCAATTGATAAGTCAAGATTGTTATAAAAGTTGTCAGCAGCGTTGTCTGCATCAATACACATAAAGACTTTTTTGATGTCTGGGTAATCTTTCAATGCCTTATGTATTGGCAATTGACTAAGACAATTCATTGCGATTAATAATGTATCAGTTAGGTTAGGGCGTATTGTTAGCATTGATAAAACATCAATAGATGCCTCAAAAACCAGTAATTTTTTAGGTTTGCCAATGACGATTCTAAAGCCATTAGTCATATCATTACTGACAAGATTCTTTTTAAAAGGTATGTCAGTTAGAGTACCTCTAAGGTTAGCTCCAACTATTTTTTTATTCTTGTCGTACCACAAAAATACTACATTACCTTTATCATCTTGGTATATTAGTTTTTTATCTAAACACATTTGTATTACACTTGAATCAATACTGCGTGTTTTGTTAAGATAAGCAAATAAGCGTTTATAATTAGTAGCTTGTGCGGGCAGCACAAGTTCTGGAGCATCGGACTTTAATGGGGTCTGATGCTCTTTTTTTGTGTCATAAGCATTGGTTGATAAAGTTTGTCCTAGTAGCATTTTAATGGCTGTTTGGAATGAAACATTGAAAAACCAAATTACAAAATCAATTGAATTACCACTTAGATTAGATGTTTTTTTTGC
>JAGHSJ010000298.1 GCA_018065935.1 Candidatus Kurthia equi | reverse complement strand
TGATTAGTCGCGCCGACATGATTGCCGCCTTGTCTCAACAATTGAACGCACTACAGCAATATAATCATTAGCCGTAGATTCACTGAATTTAAATATTTTAATGCTAAATTTTGGACAAAAAAAAGCTGTGACTTTAGGGGAAAAGTCACAGCATAAACTGGAAAAAAGTAGAGGACGTAGCCTTATAACGGGTCTTTATTAACAGTACGCATCGGGTTGTAATGTGCATTTGAAGTGTGTGCAGCATGTTCAAGCACGCGTTGTTGCTTAGGCATCACTAACCATAAAACAAGATACACCAAAATTCCTGGAAATGCGGCACTCATGATCGAGATCACCACAAAAATGATACGGAGTAAATTCGCATTCCAACCAAAACGTTCAGCAATACCACCCATTACACCAGCAATCATGTTCGAGCGTTTTGAGCGATACAGACCAACATTGGCCATCTAAGTCTCCTTTAAATAAGTGAATCGACATTTGATTCATATAACTTAAATGGAGATAAGCCTCATTCTTTAAAGGAATGCATCCAACAAAAAACGTTACTTTATGTAAGTAAGGATTAATTATTATTCACGGAATCTTTACCATAGACTTAAGTATATTGAATTACATAAAAATTTTACTGTAGCTTTATAAAAGCGATATTCAACGGTGTGTTCAATGGTTGAAATGAATGAAATTAAATAACGTATATTTCAGAATCAGACATTCGCTTCATATGGTCATGTTCGGGCTGAGTGTTATAAGCATCACGGCGTGTAATTATGAAATTGAGAAACCGATTAAAGATAACACTACGACGCATGATCAAGGTGTGTCTATTTCGGATGCCAATGTTGAGCCATCTTCCAAAAAATTAACCGAAGTGGCAGGGCACTCTAATTTTCCTGTCGATGAAAAAATGGTCATTGCGCCTGTTGCCGATTACGCGATCGACTTTGTCGGGCGTTATTATGCCAAAGTGAACTGTAATGATGGATTTGCACCCTGTTCGGTAGGGACGGCTGAGTTTGTTTTAACTTTACTTGCGGATGGTACGGTATATCGCAGTATTATACAGCATGGCAAAATTTTCACGTTTAAAAATGAAATTCAGGATGCTAAAGCGACTTATCGAAAAGATCATTGGGAAGTCAATCCTGCGCGGACGGAACTCATTGTTCATCGTAAAGAAGGGGTTGATATTTATTATGATATTCAAGATAACTTGCATTTGGTGATGAATGTTGAAAAGACCAGACGTTCAAATCCAGCAGAGAAACTTTTAAAACTACCTACGGTTTCATACGTTTTAAAGAAAGATAGCGAGAAAGACACGTGATTTTTAAAAACTGAAAAAAGAGCAGGGGATGTGTGGATATACAGCAAGAGGTATATAAAAAGGAAATTGGTGGGTTGTGTGGGGCTCGAACCCACGACCAATAGATTAAGAGTCTACTGCTCTACCAACTGAGCTAACAACCCTGAGAAAATTTTAAAATAACATTTTAAAATTTTTGCAAGACAAGCGAAGCGCGTAGTTTTGAATACTAGGAAATATTTTTCATCTAAAATTTTTCAGATCAAATACTTAATCCAGTAAGACAAGAATAATACTTCGCAGCATCGCTAAGCAAAATTTCGAGAATGGCAAAAGACATCAAAGTTGATGTTTAGTCTTAGTCGGAATGTTTGCAGGTTTCGTGTTCTTCGCATGCCGGAAGAAAGAAGCCTTAAGAAAGAATGGTGGGCCGTCCGCGACTCGAACGCGGGACCAATGGATTAAAAGTCCACTGCTCTACCAACTGAGCTAACGGCCCATTCTAAAGAACGCTTTATGCTAAAGCTAAAAAAGCTTCATGTCAGAAGCTTTTTAAAAGATGGTGGGCCGTCCGCGACTCGAACGCGGGACCAATGGATTAAAAGTCCACTGCTCTACCAACTGAGCTAACGGCCCATCTTTAGGGTTTCAAAATAAGTGGTGGGCCGTCCGCGACTCGAACGCGGGACCAATGGATTAAAAGTCCACTGCTCTACCAACTGAGCTAACGGCCCTTAACCAACATCTAAGCAGGGCTTAAATGTGCAGTGTAAGGAAATAAAATATTTCTCAACACCACTTTGTTTTGATGGAGCGTATTGTAGCAAGATATGAATCGAGCGCAAGTGAAAAATAACAAAGTTGCCTATGTTTGATTATAAATCCAACAAATAGGGTTTATGTACACAAAAAATAGGCAACTTTAGGGTTTAGAAGCGATATTCATAGGCATGAATGTTGGCAAAAATCTCAGTAGAGACATCGCAATAGGCATCTTGACCTGGGAGCAGTACCAATAATCGTTCATCCGTTTGACTTGGATCAAAGGCTTGTTCTTTGAGCTTGTTTTTTTGGTACTTAAAGGTTCCAGTGTTTTCAACCTGCTGTTGTACACGTAAAAAGACTGGAACAGCATAAGCGGGTAGGCATTGTTTAAAGCAAGCAACCATTTTTTTCAAATCACTATCATCAAGCTGGGCGTCCGGCTTTAAAGTAATGGCTGCCATACCGGCACGACCATTGGTATTTGGAATTTCAACGCCATACACCACCGCTTCTACAATTTTATCGTATTCGGT
>JAGHSJ010000182.1 GCA_018065935.1 Candidatus Kurthia equi | reverse complement strand
TTTTAAAAGGTTTTTACTCCCATAAAATATAATACATATGATATTTTACATTCAAATAGTGATTATTCCAGCATTTCATTAGCAAAGGAGGAAACTGTTGCAACAAATCCACCTTGAAATGGATTCTGTCGTGCAATAGGCATAAAATGAATGTATCAAATGAGTTTTTAACTGTTATTCGTCTTAAAGATTTTCAGTTCAACGAGGATATCTTAGTTTTAGAACCTTGGAAATATGATGACAAGAAATTCACATTGGTCATTGAAACTGAACAAGAATACTTGGTTCATGCCTCTACGAAACGTGTTGTTAAAAAATGCTGCTCTATTTTTGGGACATCTCTTGAGGGAGCTACTCGTCTCTCTAAGGAAATTACTCGTGCAAACAGTAAGCTACCCATCGCGATTGGACCGACTACAAAACCCTTTGTATTATTTCCAACCCTCTCACCAGATAGAGTATTCACACGCTGGATTTCATTTACAGGCATTACATGGTATGATCCAGGTGCTCTTTATGAATGCGAAATCACTTTAAAAAATGGTCTTTCATACAAAACAAATATTTCAACATCTAGCTTACAAACGCAGATTTCACGCTCTTTACTTATTTTTCGTTACTATGAAACACTCAATCATCAGCCCATGAATAAATTTACTCAAAAACCTTTTATGCGCATTGACCGCGACTCGCTCGAACGCCCTTAATTTTATTTCCTGCCTAGTTTAGGCATTAGTAATTATTTCACCAACGCTTCCTACATAGAATCATACGTTTATCCTATATTTTGCCTACATAACATTCATACTTATTTTAGAAAATATTTTTTATCGCTGATGCACATTGTTTTGGCTATGTCTTGAAACATCCTAATTGAAGTATGAATAATGATAGGCATTAAAATTAATACCATAAATATGTATATGACTGAGCATACAAAATTCATGCGTATACAAATTCTCCACATCATTTTCATGTAAATTTATTAATTTCTATACTTGTTTCGATAGCAACTAGTGAAAAATTGAATAACTCCTGTTAAATAAACAAAAAAGTACCTTCAAAGATTTCTATTTTTCTTTGAAGGTACTTTTATTTATCCGAACTTTTTACGCTTATTAAATTAGTGAGCGTAGGTAAGCATTAATAAATTGGTCTAAATCGCCGTCCATTACTGCGCCCACATTACCTGTTTCTGCATTTGTGCGATGATCTTTTACCATTGAATACGGATGGAACACGTACGAACGAATTTGACTACTCCAACCAATCTCTTTTTGTTCTCCACGAATTTCATCTACTTCTGCTTGTTGCTCTTCTACTTTTAATTGATACAATTTACCTTTCAGCATTTGCATCGCTTTTTCACGGTTTTTAATTTGCGAACGTTCAGCCTGACAAGCAACAACAACACCTGTCGGCATATGCGTAATACGAACCGCTGAATCGGTTGTATTGATATGCTGACCACCCGCGCCTGTTGCACGATACGTATCTATTTTCAAATCTTCCGTACGGATATCGATTTCAATTTCATTTGTAATTTCAGGAATAACATCACAAGAAACGAAAGATGTATGGCGACGTCCCGCTGAATCAAACGGCGAAATACGAACTAAACGATGTACCCCTTTTTCCGCTTTCAAATAACCGTAGGCATTATGGCCACGAATTGCTAACGTAACGGATTTAATCCCCGCTTCATCACCTGGTAAGTAATCCAATGTTTCTACTTTAAAGCCATGCTTTTCAGACCAACGTGTATACATACGTAATAGCATTTGTCCCCAGTCCTGTGACTCAGTACCACCAGCACCTGGATGCAATTCTAAAATGGCATTACTCGAGTCATACGGGCCACTTAGTAGCATTTGAAGTTCATACTCTGCCATACTTTTTTTGAAAGCAGCTAAGTCTTCCCCTAGCTCTTCAATCATCTCTTCATCAGGTTCTTCTTTCAGAAGTTCCATTGTCATTTCAAGATTTTCTTGCTCGTCTGTTAAACGATAAAATTCATTAACGACATCTTTCAGACCTTTTGATTCTGAAATGATTTCCTGTGCTGCATTTTGGTCATTCCAAAAATTCGGATCTAACATCATTTCGTCCGTTTCTTGAATACGTGCCTCTTTGTTTTCTAAGTCAAAGAGACCCCCTAAAGTCGACGATTTTCTTCGCTGTTTCATCTAAAGCATTTCTTACATCTGATAATTCAATCATGGGAATTCCTCCGATATTTTTTAGACTATATTAAAAAAGAGGCTGGCCAAAGTAGACTTTGGTCAACCCCCTTATCTTTGATATTATTCAGTAGCACCGTGGCAATTTTTATATTTCTTACCGCTACCGCATGGGCAAAGATCATTACGACCAATTTCTTTTTCTTTACGAATTGGGCGTTTTTTCTTCGTTTTTGTGCCCTCTTCTTTAGGATTTACAGCTTGTCCTTTAGCGACCTCTTCACGCTCTAGGTTCGAACGGATTTCAGCCTTCATAGCAAAGCGAGCTACCTCAGAACGAATCGCAGCGACCATTGCTTCAAACATACGGAAGCCTTCTTGCTCGTACTCACGTAGTGGATCAATTTGTGCATACGCACGTAAATGAATCCCTTGACGTAATTGATCCATCGCATCGATATGGTCCGTCCATTTCGAGTCAATTGCACGAAGTAAAATAACTTTTTCGAATTCACGCATACGCTCTTCTGAAAGTTCCGCTTCTTTTTCATTATAAGTTGCTTGAACTTTTTCACGTAGCATATTTTCAATATCCTCAGCTGATTTATTTTTTAAATCAGCAACTGTCACTGTACCTTCAGGTAATAACGTACTTCCGATGTAAGCTTCTAATCCAAGAAGATTCCAATCATTCATCGTTTCGCCCTTCGTATAAGTCGCTACAGCCGTTACTAATTCCTCTTCAATCATTGATTCAACAAGTTCACGCATATTTTCTGCTTCTAACACTTCATAACGCTCTTTGTAGATAATTTCACGTTGTTTACGTAACACATCATCATATTGTAATAGACGTTTACGTGCATCAAAGTTATTACCTTCCACGCGTTTCTGTGCAGATTCAACCGCTTTTGATACCATTTTAGATTGGATTGGTTGTGTATCATCCATACCTAGACGAGTCATCATCGCTTTCATACTATCTGAACCAAAGCGTTTCATTAATTCATCTTCTAATGAAAGATAGAATTGTGTAGCACCAGGGTCACCTTGACGACCAGCACGACCACGTAACTGATTATCAATACGACGAGATTCATGACGCTCTGTACCGATAACAGCTAAACCACCAAGTTCAATAACACCTTCACCAAGCTTGATATCTGTACCACGACCAGCCATATTTGTAGCGATTGTTACCGCACCTTTATGACCTGCTTCCGCAATAATTTCTGCTTCAGATTCATGGTTTTTCGCATTTAATGTATTATGTGGAATTTTTAATTTTGTTAATAAAGCAGAAAGTAATTCTGACGTTTCAATGGCAACTGTACCAATTAGTACAGGTTGTCCTTTTTTATGACGCTCAGCAATATCTGCCGCAACCGCATTAAATTTACCTTGCATTGAAGCAAAGATTAAATCTGCGTGGTCTTCACGCGCGATTGGACGGTTTGTTGGAATTTGAACAACATCCATATTATAGATATTGCGGAATTCCTCTTCCTCTGTTTTCGCTGTACCTGTCATACCAGACAGTTTTTCATACATACGGAAATAGTTTTGGAATGTGATTGTCGCCATCGTCATCGACTCATTTTGAATCTCAACGCCTTCTTTAGCTTCGATTGCTTGGTGAAGTCCTTCAGAATAGCGACGACCATTCATAATACGACCTGTGAAACCATCTACAATCATGATTTCGCCATCTTGTACAACATAATC
>JAGHSJ010000092.1 GCA_018065935.1 Candidatus Kurthia equi | reverse complement strand
TTAAGTCATGTATGGTCGGTGGGAATTGACTATGTTGTATATGGTATTTAAGGTTATTTATGACATAACTATAATCATAATCTTTTAACATGTCTACATAAATATTAAATGTTAAATTTGGATTGTTCGATTTTAATCTGTTGTTGAACGATGCTTCTATCATCATCATAATTTGCCCGACCTGGTTCTTCTCCATATGCTGCTACCTCCCACGGTTTTAATTCTGCTTGGTTGTTGTACTGGTTGTTAACTTTATTCTTTTCGTATTTAAGTTGAGCTACCATTTTATCGAAATTTCTTCTTAATGCCTTAGTAGATAAAATTTGCATGTGCCAGAAAGAATGTTTTTGAGACCACTCTATCAAATACTTTATTTGTTCATTTGTTCTATTGTCTCGTTCTCTCATTAATCTAAAATCATTTGCCCAAGATTCGATTTTATCAGGCTTCTTAAAATTTTCATTGTTTTCTAATATTAAATTTAGAAGTAATTTTGAATTATCAATATCATCAACTGTAAAGTTGTGATTAGAAGTCTTTTTAATCTTAGTTGTAGTCTTAGAGTTAGTCTCTGGTAATGGTAAGGTCACATTGCATTCTTGTTCGGTGCTCATTGGTACGATGGTCGGGTCATTTTGACCAGATGCTATTTTACTAGGTTCTTTGCCATTAAAATCGTCATCTTCTTTATATTTATCTAATTCTTCGTAATTAATTCTATACCATTTAGTCTTGTCTATTTTTAGCTTGTTGTAGTTGCCAGATATTAAAAGTTCCATATCTTCTAACTTATTAATTGTTCTTTTGACTGTAGCTTCAGACCAGAAAGGAAATTGCTCAACCCATTCCGGATAACTATTATAAACCCAATAATAACCTTCTTTAGCATTTAGCTTCATTTTCAACCAATAATGCATTTGCTGCAAAATTATACTTTCGTTTAATCCGATCTTCTTAGCAAGTTTAGGTAATACCATTAAAGGCTGCTCATCTAATAATAAACTTCCCATTCTGTTAACCTCCTATTTTTTACTGTTAAAGTAACGATCAACATCATCCAAGTTATAAATGATAGCTCGTTCACCCATTCTAACGAATGGTAGGCCCTTCTCGCGGTGTTTAAATATCGCCTGTCTACTCATGTTGAGGTAATCCTGTAAGCCTGCTGTATTCACAAATTTATTCGTTTCAATGTTCATTTCAATTCCCCCTGTATTGGTTATATCTTCATATTAATCTAATAAAATACATATGTCAATCATATTTTAGAAATAAAAGCCTAAACTTTTAAGAATAGGCTCTATTACATTTATTTTCCTACTTTAAATCGTTTAAATTCCTGGTACTCATCGAATGAAATGGTTTTAACCTTATTCATATGTTCCCATTCACCCGAATCAGTTAACTCCTTACGGAAGTTTTCACCGAACACTGGAATCTGTTCAATCTGATCCGCTAACATCTCCATACCTTCTTTAAGTTCCGGGTTAGCTTTAGTAAGCTTGCTTCTCATTTTATAAACATATCGCATATTAGCAAAGTCAATCTTCCAAATAGAATTTGATTCCATACCAATCGGCATTAATCCGCGCTGCACATCTTTAGCTAGTCCATTTTTAGCTGGCACCGTTGCATACTTAGCTTTAACGTAGCCCCAAGGTGTAATCTCATGACCTTTATATTCATCTGGTAATTCAATACCCATATCAATTAAAGCTTCATCAAACGGGATAACCTTGTCCTTATACCAATCAGATAAAGGTGTCTGCGTAATATCTGCTAAACGAGTACTATAACGAGTTATACGGTTATTAAATGCAATAGCGTGTGAATCAAGATCATCCTGGGCGCCACGATGCAATCCTTCTGTGAAGAATGATAGTTCAATGTATTTCATTAACGTGTGATGTTTATGAGTACCCATTGAGTTATCGAATGTTAATCCTAGTAAACGTTTGAACTCTGCAACGTCCTGTTCGTAGAAACATGAAACCTTTTTATTATCATGCCATTCAGAACTTGATAGCTTGCGATGATACTCCGAAGCTTCACAAATTAAACCTTTCTTATCTGTAACTAACCAAACTAATTCTTGAATATCGTTAGCAGCCTTTTCAGTGTAAAATTTACCTTTACTCATTCGTAATGCCATAATTGCTTCTTCATATCCCGATACTTTGTATAAGTTAAATTTCATAATTTACCATCCTTTTATTTTTTCCAATTTATGAAGCCTGTTATTAATTTACTAACGATGAACATTAGTAATAGTGTTGGTGTACTTATTTGAATTACTGTATATAGGAATGGGTGTTGCGTAGCCCACATCCACCCTGCCATTGATTCCTGCGTCATATGTTTTAAATCCATTCGATCACCCTCTCGAAGTTTTATATATTGTATGTATGGGGGATCGAATATATTATCGTTTTAGTT
>JAGHSJ010000422.1 GCA_018065935.1 Candidatus Kurthia equi | reverse complement strand
AATAGCCACCGATTTTGTAAATACTCTTTAGCTAGATATGGACTGCTACCACTCTCTTAGACAAATTTCGTTTATTCTTTTTGCATAGGAGAGAACATTACGAGTCGACAACGATATACCCCAGAATTTAAAGATAAAGCTATAAACAAATTACTGAAAAATGGAAAAATTCAGCCATGAGCGAGACTATTTAATGGTTTTTTAATCCAGGCTGGCAAACTTGCTTTTTGAAGTCTGCGAAACTCTCTTGGTGTTAATTTTAATCTTATCTTTTCAATCACCTCTATATTCACAAATCTACGGCCGAAATAATGCAAAGCTGAGATTGCTATCCCTACATTGGTTCCAGCATACTGAAGTAATTGATCATTATTCGTATGCAAAAATTTAATTCGAGCACCGCCAATTTCTATTTCTCTTGAAGATCCATTCGTATGAAATACTTTGGTCATTGGCATTTGAGTACTTAAACCCAATCTATTACACGCTAATGCTCCATGCATTTGAATGATTTCATTATTCTTTACAGATATAACTTTAACCGTCTGATCTATATTAGGTGGGAGCACTCTACCCTTCAATATTCGGCTAACTTCTGGCTTATAGTAAATACCCTTATAAATACGACGAATTGAGCCTTCCTCAATTAAACGGGATAGACTGCGTTGCACAGCTTGTTTAAGTTCCACTTCAATCGAAATATCTTCGACGGTAAAGACACGGCCTTTAGGGAAATTTGCAACTGTTTGACGTACATTTGCCGCAATAGTGTTTGATATATTCACTGTATTATTGGTGGAGTTTGGTTGAATTAAAGATGTAATGTATCAAATCTTACGAAGAAGTGCTTCTCAGGTGAAAAATTAACAGCCAAGAATTTTGAGAACCAGGTGAATGAAGTTCATGCACTAATTTGCGTACTGAATAAGTTTAGTGAGTTAGGTAAGTTTCATCCCCAAATGATCTCTTAAATCTATGGGGTCAGGGGAAATATAGCTTCTCAAATGTTTGTGCAACAAAACCATTTTGAACTAGACTATCTTTGGTGATATGAGGATATTATTAGGTATTCCCCTTTTATTTCAGGAACATCGGAGATGTATTATGGATATCTAGGCGGCTACTATACGACGATTTGCTTTATTTTTCGAATAAAAACCTTGCGGATTCCGACTTTGTATCTTTAAAGACAATTTGGTTGAAATTTTACTTTTATAAGGTACAGGATATTGTACCTTACACACAAAAAAGCACAGTAAAGTACAATATCTTGTACCTTGCAATACTAATAAATACGACCGTAATATACGATCCAAATCAGGGCAATAAGTCTTTGGCACTGATTTCCAAAACAGTTGCTATTTCATAGAGCTTTTCGACAGTCAAATTCACCTCACCACGTTCAATACGCCCCATATAGCTCCGATCAATACCACATTGCAATGAGAGCGTCTCTTGAGTGATATTTCTTTCTAATCTTTTACTGCGAATTAATTGACCGATTGCTAAAGATAATTCTGTCATTTGAAACTGACTGCTCAAAAAACAGAAATATCGACAATTGAGGACTACACATCCACGGTTTATAATCCTCATCCCCTTATATATTTGGCTAAATCAAAATGTTTGATTTCAACCTCCCTCTTGATTACCATTTTACAAAAATCTTAAGTAATTATGAAATCATTAATTGGGAAGCAAAAAAGTTTTGGTCAAAGTTTGAAATTTCTGAAAGTTATAGTCGCTTTTTGTTATGTCAAAAGACATACATGGGTATAAAAATATTGACTAAGCATGGTTATTTATCTGTTATGCCGTCACCAATGAACCAAAAAGTATTTTTATATAGCGAAACTGAAAAACTTAAAGAGTTTAGACTTCAATTTTTTAAAAAGAATTATGAACAAATTTTTATTTCTCATAAAAAAGAAATAAGTAAACGATTAGAGTTTTTGAATTTACAAAATGAATTTTCTAAGGAGCTAATTTCTTCTTATCCAGGATTAACTTTAGAAATTAAAAAATATCAAAAAAATATTGAGAGTGGTATCAAAAATTGTGAAGCAAAAATATTAACCTTGAATGATATAATTAAGATAATTTAAATTATATAAAATCAGAAAGAACATCTTGGAGTTTTTGATGAGTTTTTCTATCAATTAATTTTGCAGACATACCTAATTCTAAGGGTTTCTCTACATCTAAATGCGGATGATCGCCTATAAATAGCATATCACTCATTTGACATTCTAATCTTTCAATCAAAATATTGTATATCTGAGTATTAGGTTTAATTTCCCCAACTTCATAACTCTGATGTGTGCTGAGAAAACAGGAGGTTTTAACTTGGTAAACTATAGACACTCATCAGGAGTTTACCATGAGCAAGAAACAGAAGACTTACACCGCAGAATTTAAAGTTGAAGCAATAAAATTGATT
>JAGHSJ010000042.1 GCA_018065935.1 Candidatus Kurthia equi | reverse complement strand
CCTCATCCTGAGGACAGGAAAATCCATTCTTTGCGTTTAAACGCAAAGAATTAGTTGAAGCGAAGCCCGCGGAAAGCGTCGAGCAGAGGTGGTATTGTTTGAAAACCCCAACAAATAGTATAGAACCGATTTTTACAACATGCCTCTTACTTTTAGGCGCACAAAAAATGCAAAAATCACTTCACACTGAAGTAATTCTTGCATTTCTACTTATCAGTAAATGGCCGTTCTCTTATACGCCCGCTTTATTGATATTATTTAAATAACACTTTATATTCGGCATAACCTTGTTCTTCTAACTTGTCTGCTGGAACGAAACGCAATGCAGCAGAGTTAATGCAGTAACGCATGCCCCCAAGTTCTTTCGGGCCATCAGGGAATAAATGTCCTAAATGTGAGTCTGCTTCTTTACTGCGCACTTCTGTTCGCGTCATACCAAAACGTGTATCTGTATTTTCTTGTAACGCTTTGTCTTGTAATGTTTTTGCAAATGCTGGCCAGCCACAGCCTGCATCAAACTTATCTAAAGAAGAGAATAATGGTTCGCCTGATACGATATCCACATAGATACCATCTTCAAAATGCTGGTCAAATTCATTATTGAAAGGTGCTTCTGTTCCCTCTTCTTGTGTTACATGAAATTGAATCGGTGTTAACTCTTTTAATCGCTGCTCTTTATTTACGCTCATCTTTATTCCCCCAATGTTGTTCTTGAAATGCAACACGACCTGAACCGATTGCATATCGTTCATAATGCGCTGGATTTTTACGGTAATAATTTTGATGGTATTCTTCTGCAAGGTAGAATTCTTTTGCAGGCAAAATAGGTGTCACAATATTTTTAGAAAACTTCCCTGATGCTTGAAGTTCTGCTTTTGATTTTTCAGCAATGCGTTTTTGCTCATCTGAATTGTAGAAAATGGCTGTGCGATACGATGAACCACGATCATAAAATTGACCGCCATCGTCTGTTGGATCGATTAACTGCCAAAAAATCTCAACAATTTTTTCATATGGAAATACATCTGGATCATATTCAATCTCTACAACCTCATAATGGCCCGTTAAATCGAGGCATACTTCCTCATATGTCGGATTCGCTTTGTGTCCACCTGAATATCCAGATAACACACGCTTAATCCCCTCTTGTTTGTCAAAAGGCTTAACTAAACACCAAAAACATCCACCAGCAAACATTGCTTTTTCAGTAGCCATCGATTTCACTCCTTCAACTTAATTTTTAGGAATAATAATATCTAACACAATTTTTTTATTTTCTAAATCAAATGATTTTGCTTCCATGCTTGCCGTACCAATTGAACCAATTGGCATTTGAATTGAAGTTAAATCAATATATGCCGTTTTTTCACTTGGTTGAATAGTTAACCATTCTGGTAATTGCCCACTATCTCGTACTAATTTTAAAGCTGTTTCAGCAGGTAAATCAAGCAGTCCAACTGTTACATTTTTCTGATGCAATAATAAATTCCCTGATTCATCAATCTCAGGATCAAAATCTAGTGTTATAGGTACTGTTACCCCTAAAACTGTTACATTACTCTTTAGTTTAACATCTTCATCAATCGCTAATTGTGCCTGAAGTGCGCTACCATCCATTGCATCTGTAATTAAACTATTTGCCATATTTTCAAATTCTGCTGGCGTTGTCGTTACGGCAATGTGATTACCTTCATTTGATTTAGGCGTTGGCTTTGCCATATCTGTATTTCCTGAAAAAATCATCACAACGAGCGTTGCTACGACAATAACGACTAATGCTAATAATGTAAAGAATGAAATCTTCCATTTATTCATCTTCTTGATCACCCTTCATCTCAATTTTCCCACCAGACAACTCTGATAAATCTTTTTTCTTCAATGTATCAAGAATACGATTGGTCATATTTGTATAGCCTTTCGCATTTGGGTGGAAATAATCATCGCTATAGACCTTCTCTTTATTTGAAATAAATAAATCTTCTACAGCTACAAATACCGCGTGTTTATCCGATTCTACCACTTTTTTCATGTCACTATTCCATTCATCTACAATTTCTTCAAATTGAGAAGAATCATCTGTATAAACCGTCAGTGGATTATAGACACCAATCGCTACAATTGGTGCTTTCAAATTTCGTTCGCGAATTAATTTAAAAATCTCTTCATATCTTTTTTCATACAGTGGTCGTTGTTCATCAAAGTTCGACTTTTTCAATGCAGTAATATTTTCTCGCATCACTTTCATTAAGTCATTTCCACCGATTGTCAGTGTAATAAATTCGGCTGTTTTTAATTCCTCATCTATGTCACCGCTTTTAATTTGCGCAATCAATTCATCTGATCTACGTCCCTTTTTAGCGGTTTCCAATAAGTCCACTTCGTTAATCCCATTCATCTCAGTTGGCATGGCTTGAGCTAAACGCCCCGCATAGCCATTGATTTCTTCCTCATCACCAACTCCTACTGTCAGTGAATCTCCTAGCGCTACCAGGTCTATATTTTTCTTAGGCAACACTTTTTCTTCTTCTGTTATCCCACAGCCTGCTAATGTCAAAACAGCCAAGGATGCAACAGCTAAAAACTTTTTCAACTCAAAAATCTCCCCTCTTACAACATATGCAAAAAGAGTTATCTTAGGCAACGAACACAAAAGACAACTCTTTTTTGAACTTTATCATCTTTTACTCTAAATAATCCTTACCTATCTAAGAAGTCTTAATTTATTTATATTCTCTATTTTATCAGTGTTTAAATAAAATACAAACCGCAAAAGGTAGAGAAAAAGGAAATAATTCGTAAAAGACCGTTGTCATTCCATACGGCTATAAAAAAGCCTCACAACACTTTCATACAAAGTGTTGTGAGGCTACTTTATTTTATTCCGTATAATAACTAAATCCAATAGCTCCAGGGCCTGTATGTGTACTAATAATTGGTGATGTGAAACCAAATTTCAAATCATTAAATCCACTTTCTTTCACTAACTCAGCTAGTGGTTCACCCATTTTCAAGCCATCCGCATGTTCGATACCTGCTCCAAGGACTTTTTTTCCTTTAATATCTTCTAAGTATATATTGTATACATACTTGACAACGGCTTTATAACTACGTACTTTTGCTACTAAATTGTAGCTACCACCTTCAAGGTTTGCAACCGGTTTAATATTTAATAATGATCCAATTAAACTTGCACCACGGCCAATTCGACCACCTTTTACCATGTTTTCAAGTGTATCGATGATGACATATAAATGTGTATTGGCACGGATATGATCCATACGAGCCAAAATTTCTGTCATAGATTTACCTTCTTGCGCCATTTTAGCTGCTTCTAGCACTTGGAAACCAAGTCCGAAAGAAATGAAACGAGAATCGACAACAGTTACTTTTGCATCGCTTATAGAAGCCGCTGATTCTGCTGATTTTACCGTCCCACTCATGTCACCAGTCATCGTAATAACTAGTACTTCATCACCATCTTTACCAAGTTCATTAAATAATTCTTCAAAAACCCCAACTGCTGGCTGCGAGCTTTTTGGTAATTCTTTTGAGCGAGACATCTTATCTAAGAAATCCTCTGGTGTTAAATCTACACGGTCCGTATATGTTTGACCTTCAATTTGAATTGTTAATGGTACAACATGAATATCCAGGTCTTCTATTTCTTGATCAGTTAAACCGCCTGTTGAATCGGTTACTATATGGATTTTCCCCATTCTTGCACATCCTTTATAAAATATTGTTTTTCTCGGGTGTTTTCTAACCAAATCTATTGTATCTTAATTTTACTAGTTTTTGTCATGTAATACATGTGACAAATGTCAATTCTTTTCCTTCGTTTTTCATCGCATAATTAAGGTACTAGCACAACACAAGGAGGGATGCATCATGACAGATGCAACTGAAGACTATAAATCCAAAAATGAAGAAGTATGGAACGCCATTACACACGGCATCGGTTTTATCTTAACAATTCCCGCACTTATCCTGCTGATTATGCAAGCTGATAAAGCAGGATCTGCACTCTATATGACAAGTTTCATTATATTCGGCATTTCGATGATGATTTTATTTTTTGCTTCCGCACTATTACACAGCGTACCTGAACGCTACAAGAAAATTTGTTCAATCCTCGATCACTCTTCCATCTATATTCTGATTGCAGGTACTTACACACCATTTGCCTTGCTTGCTATTGGAGGTAAATTAGGTTGGGCGATTCTAATCTTTGAATGGGTCTTAGCCGTTTTCGGTATTCTATTTAAATGCTTCTTTATTCATCAATATGATAAATTATCATTGTTTTTCTACATTGGCATGGGCTGGGTCATCGTTTTAGCATTCAAACCAATTGTGGCACATATTTCAATGAACGGTTTTTGGATGCTGCTAATCGGCGGTCTTTTATACACTGTTGGCGCTTACTTCTATGCCAACCGTAAAATCCCTTACAATCACGCAATCTGGCATTTATTTGTTTTAGGTGGTAGTGCCATGATGTTCTTATGTATTATTGAATACGTATAAAAAGTCACTAAATTTGAAAGTGGATGGGACAAAATATTATTTTCTCTTTTGAAACGTTCGAAACGAAAGGAAGGAATCGCATTGAATCGCGATTCCTTCTTTTCTTCTCAGTAACTTGGGATGCTTTTCTATTTCTGTTCCAACCACTTATTTTTATGCTTCTTGTTATTTTTTTGCAAAAATCTGAGTTGCTACAGACGAATAAAATCCCGTTTTAATATTTTTGACGACACCAATACCTATTCGTGTATAGTTTGCATTTAATATATTGTTGCGATGTCCTTCTGAATTCATCCACATCTTCATATATTGTTGTGCCGAAGTTCCACCTGCAGCAATATTTTCGCCGAGCATCCAATAACTATAATTGATTTGATGCACTAAATTCGAAAAAGAGCCATAGCTTGGTGACGAATGTTCAAAATAGGTTTGACTAATCATATCTGATGAACGAATTATTGCCAGTTTACTGAGTGTTTGGTCTAATACTAACGGTTTTACACCTACTTTTTCCCGTTCACTATTGACCAATTTTAGCAACTCTTTTTGCTGTGCAGTGATCCCTTTTGTTGCATAATCGTCCACAAATTGTGGCTTTTCTATCCAGCCAGATGAAATCTTTACGCGTGATTTTTTAGTAGCTGTAGACATTACCTTAGCAATACCTGTAGGTGCATTTTTCTTTGAAACTTTTGTCGTTGCAGTTGGAAATAATTTTTGCTTTGGCGCGATATAAACATAATCGCCTAAAAAGCCGTCTTTTATCCAATAACTCGTTGAGGTTTTATACCAACCACCAGTCGCTTTCTGAATGAGTGATAACTTTGTCCCTGCTTTTAATTGGTTATGTCGCCCCATTCCAGACTTTGCATCGAATTGACGTGTTACCGCCTTTAATTTATATGATTTTGCCTTCACTGTTATTTTTCTTTTTGCTGTTAAGGTCTGCTTAGCGGATACGTTCACTTTATAAGTTATATAATATGTACCTTTTTTATTACTATTAACTGTACCTGTTACGTTTAATTTTTTCGTTAGTTTTTTACCTTTCGCATCAACTACGGACACTTTTAATTTTGGATTGAATGTCGCTCCTAGTGTAACAGTTGTCGCTCCTACTCCCTTAAACATTGCTTTGGACGCCGCTTGAGCATCGGGAGCCATCGTAAATCCGCCTAGTAGTAGGACAAAAATATACATCCATTTCTTCATTACTTTATTCATATCTTTTCCTCCACGAAAAAATCACTTTACTACAAAAGTAGTAAAGTGATTTTTATTTTTCATATATTGTGTAACGAAATGTAAATCCGTCACCCTTATTCATATCTGAAGTAGTCTTTTTAGACCACTCTTTGTACATAGGGAAGTAAGTATCGCCCTCAAATTCATAATCAATTTCTGTAATGTATAAGCGATTTGCTAATGGCAAGGCTTCGGTGAATATTTGTTGTCCACCAATAATCATTATTTCTTCTACATCTTTCACAAGATTTATGGCCTCTTGTAAGCTATGAACCACTTCAGCACCTTCAGCAGTATAGTTCGTATTTCGAGTGATGACGATATTTCGTCTACCCGGCAACGCACGACCGATTGACTCAAATGTATTGCGCCCCATTATGATTGGTTTTCCCATCGTCATTCGTTTAAAGTAAGCTAAATCCCCCGGCAAATGCCATGGCATGTCATTGTTTAAACCAATGACATGATTTTTATCATGTGCCACGATTAATGAAATCATGCTTTCACTCCTTCTATTAAATGTATATGTATCTCATTTATTATAAACTATCTACGTTT
>JAGHSJ010000443.1 GCA_018065935.1 Candidatus Kurthia equi | reverse complement strand
AAAAAATCTGTCAATTCAATTTATACAGTTTTTTTTATTTATGGTATATTCGAAACACAAGTTCCTTAAATCGGAAATACGCGTCTGAATTACGGATATTCCACCTTGAAGGAGGTATAACATGTTAAAAATAGATTTAAATTGTGATTTAGGAGAAAGCTTTGGTACGTATAAATTAGGAAATGATGAACTGATTTTAGACTATGTAACTTCCGCTAATATTGCGTGTGGTTTTCATGCTGGAGACCCTTCCACAATGAGAAAAACGGTTGAACTCGCTTTATCTAAAAACGTTAAAATTGGCGCACACCCAGGTCTACAAGATTTAATTGGTTTTGGGCGAAGAAATATGGCGATTACACCTAAAGAAGCATTCGATTTAATTGTCTATCAAATTGGTGCTTTACAAGGCTTTACAACAGCACTAGGTGGAAAATTAGAGCATGTAAAACCACATGGTGCACTTTACAATATGGCAGCTAAAGATGAAAAATTATCATTCGCGATTGCTGAAGCCGTTTATAAAGTGAACCCTGAATTAGTTCTATATGGCCTTTCAGGTAGTGAATTAATTCGTGCTGGAGAGAAAGTTGGTTTAAAAACAGCTAGTGAAGTTTTTTCAGATCGTACATATCAAGAAGATGGTTCTTTAACATCCAGGTTGATGCCAAATGCGCTCATTGTTGATGATACAAAAGCAGTCAATCAAGTTATGCAAATGATTAAAAATGGAACTGTCAAAACAGAGCAAAAAACAGATTTAAAAATCTTAGCAAATACAGTTTGTATCCATGGGGATGGAGAACATGCTTTACCATTTGCAAAATTTATTCATCAGAAATTAAAGGAAAATCAAATTGAGATAACGGCGTTTCGTTAAACTTAGGGGGATATGTTTATGAAAGAGGTTGAATTAAGCAAGCAAAAAACGACACATAAAAAAGTTTCCACAAGCGTACTTTTAGGCGCAGCATTTTTAATGGCTACATCTTCAATTGGTCCAGGCTTTTTAACTCAAACAACTGTTTTTACCAATGAATTACGTGCAAGCTTTGGTTTTGTTATTTTAGTTTCACTAATTTTAGATATTTTTGCTCAAATGAATATTTGGCGAATTATTGTTGTTTCTGGATTACGAGGACAAGAAATAGCAAATAAAGTTTTCCCAGGTCTCGGATATGTATTAGCCGGTTTAATCGTATTTGGTGGATTAGCATTTAATATTGGGAATGTCGCAGGCGCTGGACTTGGTGTCAATGCGATGATTGGCTTTGATGTCAAAACTGGTGCCGCTTTAAGTGCCGTTTTTGCTATTATAATTTTCCTGTTCAAAGAAGCTAGTAAAATTATGGACCGTGCTGCACAAATAGCTGGTGGAATTATGATTTTACTAATGATGTATGTTGCTGTTTCTTCAGCACCACCTGTTGGTGAAGCGGTTATTCGAACATTCGCTCCGACACAATTAAGTATTTTTGCTATTGTTACATTAGTTGGGGGAACTGTCGGTGGTTACATTACATTTGCTGGCGGACATAGATTACTCGATGCTGGTTTGAAAGGTACAGAATCTATTCCTCAAGTTAATAAAAGTTCTATAACAGGTATTGCCGTTACAGGTATTATGCGCGTACTTCTATTTTTAGCAGTACTTGGTGTTGTAACTCAAGGCTTTATTTTAGATGCTGATAACCCTGCTGCTTCTGTATTTGGGGAGGCTTTAGGTACTGTTGGCTTGAGAATTTTTGGTGTAATTATGTGGGCAGCTGCAATTACTTCAGTAATTGGGGCAGCTTATACATCTGTCTCTTTCATTAAAACTTTCCATAAGAATATTGTGAAATATGAGCATTACGTAATTATTGGTTTTATCCTGATTTCAACATTAGTCTTTTTAATAATTGGTAAACCAGTAAACATCTTAATTATTGCTGGGGCTTTAAATGGTATGATTTTACCAATTGCCTTAGCAACTTTATTAATTGCAACTCATAAAAAATCAATTATTGGCGATTATAAACATCCTAAGTGGTTAACGATTCCAGGAATTCTTGTTGTAATCGCTATGGGAATATTAAGTATTATGACACTAAGAGAACAAATCTTATTACTACTTAAATAAATATAAAAGAAAGGCGGCATTACTATGGATTATAAAAATATGCACCCTTCTGAGCTTAGGTCGCTAATCAGAAATGGAAAAATATCAGGATCAACTGCAGGTTACGCTTTAGGTTATGCTCAAGCAAACTTAGCAATTTTAAAAAAAGAACATGCATTTGATTTCCTTTTATTTGCCCAAAGAAATCCTAAATCCTGTCCTATTCTAGATGTCATTGAACCAGGGAATGTTGCACCAAATAATATTTCTTCACACGCCGATATTCGTACAGATGTCCCTAAATATAGAATCTATAAAAAAGGTGAATTAGTTGAAGAAGTAACTGACTTGCATAACTATTGGTCAGATGATTTTGTTTGTTTTTTAATTGGATGTAGTTTCTCATTCGAAAATGCTTTAATGAATAATGACATTGAAGTGCGACATATTAAAGATGCTTCTAATGTGCCTATGTACAAAACAAATATACCAACAACCCCAGCTGGGATTTTTGAAGGGCCAACCGTTGTTTCTATGCGCCCGATTGCTGAAAAGGATATTGTACGTGCTGTACAAGTAACTTCTCGCTTCCCTTCAGTACATGGTGCACCACTTCATATTGGTCAACCAGAATCAATCGGCATAAAGGACTTATCTGCTCCTGACTTTGGAGACGCCGTTCGAATAGAAGAAGGTGAAGTACCTGTATTCTGGGCTTGTGGTGTAACACCTCAAGCTATCGCAATGCATATTAAGCCCGATTTAATGATTACCCATGCACCAGGTCATATGTTTATTACTGATATTCGAGATGAATTTTATGGCGTTCTTTAAAAGCAACCTAATCTATTAAAAATATAAAAAGAGGATTGATTATCATTAATGACAATCAATCCTCTTTTCTATCACTTATCACTTTATTTGTTGTTTAATTTTCTACGTATCCTAATTTTGTTGAAAGTTCAGTGGATGCCGTTTTCAATTTTTCAATAAACTTCGTCAGATTTTCTTGTTCATAGTTTCTTTCTATTCCAGCTATACTTATCCCTGCTACTACATTCCCTGTATGGTCAAAAATAGGCACAGCTACTGCCGCTGTAAAATCTTCTAATTCTGAATAACTAATGGTATAACCTAAGTTTCTTGCTTCTGATATGCTATGTCTAAGCTGATCCATAGTCGTTAACGTTCCTTTTGCATAGGGAATCAATTCTACTCTATTTAAATATTCTTCTCTCTCCTGTGCTGGTAAAAACGACAAGATTACTCTGGCACAAGCTCCCGCATATAGAGGAGTTCGTCTACCAATCGTTGTGTACAAACGTACAGGTTGAATCGATTGTATTTTTTCAATATAGACCGCTTCATCCCCATCACGAATAATTAAATTAACAGCCTCGCCAAATTCTTTATGCAGACTTTCCATAGTGGGGCGAGCGATTTGTCGAATATCCATTCGTTCTGATACTAAGTGACCAAATCGTAAAAATAATATGCCTAAACTATATTTTCCTTGCTCATCTTTATCAATTAAACACATTTCTTCTAAAGACTGAAGCATGCGATAAACGGATGTTTTTGGAATACCTGAAAGTTCTATTATTTCATTAAAGCTTAGCTTTGCATGATTTATGAAGAGATTCAATATTTCCATTGATCTTACAACCGTTTTATTTTTACTTTGCAAACTATTCCCTACTTTCCCTAAATCTTCTACGCACTATTTTAGCATGTATATATGAAAACAAAAAGACAATCCCCTACTCACAAGCACAAGATAAATATTCATTCACCTTGTTACTCATTTAAGTAGAAAGATTGCCTTTAGTTACTCTTTATCATCTGATTTAGTTGTAGTATCTTTTGTTGTTTCTTTCTCTGTCGCTTCGTCTTTCGTTTCTTCTTTAACTGGTTGATCTAAAGTTGTGATTGTTAATTCTTTTACTTGAAGGAATACCTCTGTCGTATTTAAATACGTGAATTTAATGGTATCGCCTTCTTGTAAATAAACAGCTAATGGAGCGACTTCAGAGCTTACCGTATAGTTTTTATTATCATCTAATAAGAAAGTTACATTTGTAAAATCACCTGCTTCAGCTTTATACACACGTACGACTTTCCCCTCGCCTTGAACTTCTTCTTTAGAAGAAGTACCATTTACAGTACTTGAACCTGAACGACTTAATACATTTTTATATTGGCGCAATGCTTCATTTGGCGTCGATGCTGAAACTGCAATTTCAGGATTTGCAGCTGAAACAATATAGTAATTTTGTAAGAATCCATTCGAATCTAACACAGGAACTAACCAACTCGTCTCACCATAGAAATTATAAAGTAATGGCATTGACCCTTCCCATTTTTTCTCTACAAATTTCTTTTCAACTACTTGTAAAGCCCCTTCAGAATCCATGTATGATTCCTCTTGATTCCCTGTATAATACGTAGCTTCTCCTGTATGGGCATTCGTTAAAGAATAGCCTAACATAGAATCTACGCCCTCTTTTGGACTTGTGAAATCAGTGAAATAATACATATCACCCTTTTCATCAAATACAGGACTTACATTTGCTTCTACTCCTTCATCAGAAGGAATTTTGATGTCTTTTTTACCGAAAATTGTATTCCAGTAGCCATGTACATAATTACCAAAATAACTATTTTGAAGGCTTACTGCTTCTGGCGATACTGCACCATCAATGAAAGTTGGGACATCTTTTAGTTTATATGATTTTAAATCCCCTGTTTGCGCATTGATCATAACAATCCCTTTTGGCTCAAAACCATTACGAGCTGAAATGAATTCACCATATGTGCGTATATAAAACGGTGTGTCATCCTCATTAATTTCTAACTGTACATCTCCGTTAAAGATTTTCAGTGGATTGTGTAAACGCATATAACGTTCCACATTATTATTTAGATAAGCAGAAGGGACATATTTCATATCTTTTTTAACAAACTTAGGATTTGCTGATGAATCTGTCGCACTTACGACAAAGTATCCTGGCGTTGTATCGCCTTTGAACCATTTAAATAAATCTGAGAATTCAACGGGAGCTACATAAACATACTCGCCATTAATTTTTTGAATCTGTAAGTTTCCTAACTCATAATAACTCGTATTCGGGACTTGGCCGAATGCCTTTTTCATCTTATTACGAGCATATTTAGGTGGGACACTTGCAGGCGTTTTTGTTTCATCAAAGGCCTTTAGTTCAACCTCTGTTTTCATTTTTACCGAGTCATACTTTTCATCGGCATTGAATAATGGAGCGGTTAGCATATAAGCCGCAATCCCGATCCCTGCGATGGCAATAATCCCTTTTAATTTTCTCTCCACGCCTAGTGCAAGGAAAGCACCAAGAAAAGCTAATATAACGATAGCCGGCCAAACTGCTGTCCAATTTAAATCCATTTTCGTTATATATAGAATGATTACAGTTACAATAAACGCAACGATAAAAATACCTAAAAAGAATAGGCTTTTAAACTTAATATTTAAGCCCCCATCTTTCATACGGCTTGTAAATGGGACAATCAAGATGCCCGCTATAGCCGCAAGAAGTGCAGCAATTATAAATGTCATTGTCATATGTTCGTCCTCCTTCTCTATTATAAATTTACGAATTAATCCCTCTAAAGTTTCATTTTTATTAAATAAACCAAAATTTGGGTATATAACAGTAACTACTTACACTGTCTGGAGGTGCCCTATGGTTACACGCCACTACCTATTTTTATTAGGTGCTATATTCGCTCTTATTTATATTTTTTTCGTGCCTGACTACTCTCCCTTACTATTTTCAATATTTATTAAAATCATGCCATTAATTTGTTTATTAGCTTTTCTTTTATTATTACCTGATGCGTTTAATTCTTCTTTTAAGCGCTGGTTAACGCTCGGTTTATTTTTTTGCATGCTTGGCGATGCAACGCTTCACTGGTTCCTCATTGGCCTGACTTTCTTTTTACTCGGGCATCTTTTTTATATTGTCGCTTTTTTACGTATTCAAGAAAAACCCCCATCTAAATGGGCCATGCTTATTCTTTTATTCTATGGGATTATCCTAGCCGCGTGGATTATTGGAAATGTTCTCCGCAGTGGAAATATTATTTTATCTATAGCCATTATTTTCTATGTTGCCGTTATATTAACGATGGTCTGGGCTGCCCTCCAAACAAATATCACCACTATTTTAATGGGGGCACTTCTCTTTTTACTCTCGGATTCAATCCTTGCATTAAATATGTTTGTCACTGACATTCACTATTCAACCTTACTTATAATGACAACTTATTACATCGCTCAATTTATGTTTACAATTAGTGTCCCGAAACATTTCGTAATCCGGACGAAAGTGTTAGAATAGTAGCAATGCTTAAACAATTAAGGGGGATTATTTTTATTATGAAAGAACTTACTATCGAACGCCTAGTTCGCTATGCGAAAATTGATACACAATCGGATGATTTTAGTGAAACAACACCATCAACTGAAAAACAATGGGATTTATTACGCGTACTTGAAACAGAATTAAAAGAAATCGGCATGTCAGATGTAGCTGTAGATGAAAATGGCTATTTATTCGCTACACTTCCTGCCAATACAGATAAAGATATACCAACAATCGGCTTTTTAGCTCATGTTGACACAACAACAGACTTCACAGGTACGAATGTCAATCCATTACGCCATGATAATTATGATGGAAAAGATATTCAATTAAATGATTCAATTGTTCTATCACCAAAAAACTCACCAGAACTAGCTAATTATATTGGTCAAACTTTAATTACGACAGATGGTACAACTTTACTTGGTGCAGATGATAAAGCAGGTATCGCTGAAATCATGACAGCGATGGAATATTTAATCCAACACCCAGAAATCAAACACGGTACTTTACGTGTCGCTTTCACACCTGATGAAGAAATCGGACGTGGACCACATAAATTTGACGTGGCTCGCTTTGATGCAGATTATGCCTACACAATGGATGGCGGTCCTCTTGGCGAATTAGAATATGAAAGCTTCAATGCTGCCGGCGTTAAATTAACTACATTCGGTACAAATGTACACCCAGGTAGTGCGAAAAATAAAATGGTGAACTCAATCACTGCAGCTATCAAATTCCAAGAAATGCTTCCTAAAGATGCTGTTCCTGAATTAACAGATGGTCGCGATGGTTTCATTCACTTAATGGGCTTTGACGGTTCAATTGAAAAAACAGTCTTAACTTATATTGTACGTGACCACGATCGTGCAAAATTTGAAGAGAAAAAAACACTCGTTCAAAAAGCTTTCGAAACAATTAAAGCCGAATATGGTGAAGAAGCTGTTCAACTTGAAATGAACGATCAATATTACAATATGGCTGAAAAAATTGAGCCTGTTAAATTCATCGTTGATATTGCTGAAGAAGCTATGAACAATCTTGGCATTACCGCAGTTAAAAAACCAATTCGTGGTGGTACAGATGGTTCTCAACTTTCATTCATGGGCTTACCTACGCCAAATATTTTTGCCGGCGGAGAAAATATGCACGGTAAATTCGAATATGTTTCAGCTGAAACAATGGAAAAAGCAACTCAAGTGATTATTGAGATTGTAAAACTATATGAACAACGCGCTTAATTGCGTATGAAAGGGGTCGTCATGAAGGAAATTTTACTCGGTGTAGTTGCTGCATTATTTTTTGCTGTCACTTTTATCTTGAACCACGCGATGGAGCTTCAAGGCGGTAGCTGGTTATGGAGCGCTTCATTAAGATTTTTCTTCATGCTTCCCTTCCTTTTTTTCATTGTGGTAACTCGGCATGGGTTGCCACAACTAAAAAAGGAAATCGCTAAAAATAAAAGTTCTTGGCTACTTTGGAGCTTTGTTGGTTTTGTACTCTTTTATGCTCCACTTACTTTTTCAGCTGCCTACGCACCCGGATGGCTTGTATCTGGAACATGGCAATTCACTATTATAGCAGGCGTTTTACTTGCTCCTTTATTTTTTATACATATTGATAATAAATTTATCCGACAGAAAATTCCGATTAAGTCGTTAATGATTTCAAGCATTATTATTATCGGGATTATTTTAATTCAAGTTCCGAGTGCAATTACACTATCTCTTAAACCATTATTACTAGGATTTATTCCTGTATTAGTAGCATCTTTTGCTTATCCTTTAGGAAATCGAAAAATGATGGAAGTTTGTAACGGGCGCTTAGATACCTTTCAACGAGTACTGGGTATGACGATTATGTCGATGCCAGCTTGGCTATTGATGGCAGGATATGCTTTTTTTACAGTCGGACTACCTAGTCTATCTCAGTTACTTCAATCCTTAATTGTAGGTATAAGCTCTGGGGTCATCGCTACTACACTCTTTTTTGTCGCAACTAACCGTGTACGACATAATCAAGGGCAATTAGCTGCTGTAGAAGCCACACAGTCCGCTGAAATTATTTTTGTGATTATTGGGGAGATGATTCTTCTAAACATCCCTCTTCCTTCTCCAATCGCTTTAACTGGACTAGCAATTATCATTCTTGGCATGTTGCTGCATAGTTATCAAACAATGGTTGATGCCAAAAAGTACCAAAAAAGTTCCACGTGAAACTTTTTTCATAAAAGAAGATTTCTATTACCTACTATTAAAAGATCGCAACGCATTTTAAGCGTTACGATCTTTTATTTACTTATTTAATTTTGAACCACTACCTAAACCCTCTTACTAAAAGAATGACTATTTAGTTACAGCATTCATTTCAAACAAAAAAAAACCAACAGAGTGGCGAAGCTCTGTCGGTTTTATATAGCTGTTCTATTCTATAACAACTGAGGGGGGTTATGAATAGTGTAGCAATTATTAGCTTTTTTTGGAGAAAAGCAGCTAACGTTTTTTCCTCTACATACTGTTTTCGAGGAGGAGTAATTTCTTTATATGATAATGATAATCGTTATCAATTAAATAGTCAACTATTTCAACTGATAATTTTAAAATTTTCTGTCTTTCTAAGCTGTACTGTCATATAAACTCCTTCAGAAAATAATTCAAGTGGCGAAGCTATCTTTATTTTCTTTTTACTTACTACTGTACTCTCTTGTATGAGATTAGATTAAGTAAGATTTAATCGCTAGTTTTTTGGAGAAAAGCAGCTTTAAACCCTCTATATTTTTCTTTTGAGGTGGAGTAATATATTCCATATGATAATGATAATCGTTATCAATTAAATAGTCAA
>JAGHSJ010000169.1 GCA_018065935.1 Candidatus Kurthia equi | reverse complement strand
TTATTAGGTAGTACAGACCAGTAAAATGTCTCTTACAATTTTTAAATGCGCTTTTTATAATATGTATTTCGCTAGTAAGTGGCTTCAGATTTTATAAATCCAACTGCTCTACTAGCTTCTTCACATTATTGAATCTTTTCTCCGCATTTTAGATTCTATGATTCAATAGTTCCTTTGACTAAATCTTTCAAGAACAATTTACTGAATAATATTCAAATACCCATTTTTTGTCATTTATAACCCAAAAAAGTGTTTAAAGGTTGATTTCCCTCAACCCTTAAACACTTTTTAATATGCATAAGATTTTATAAATAAATAATTTGGTGCTTGGTCGTTGTTTGTAAAGGTAATTTCATAATATCCGCTACAAAATCCACTCCATATTGATTTAGATAGGGATACGGCGTATACACACGTTCTTGGAATCCTCCAGCAGGTAATAATTCACCCTCAACTTGTTTGAAACGTTTGAATGCAACGTCATGCTTCAAGTGAATATCTTTTTCAATTTGTTTCATCAAGAAGTCAAATTGTTGTTGATGGAAGAGTAGATTTTTATCCACAACTCGTTCTAAATGAATTTCATTCTCTGCTAAATGTTTTTGAATCACTTCATATTGTTCAGCTAGTAACTGTTTGGCTTTTGTAATGGCCTCTTTCGCTTCAGCATCGTAAATTTTACTTTCATATGCTTGACGAACCTCAGCAACGCCACCTTCAATTGCTTGTTTTGCAGTTAAGCCAATCAATTCTAAATTAGCTGCCGTTTCACGTGTTACATATGACAAATTCATACGTGGTGTAAATACCGGAACTTTTGTACCTAGAATCTCAAAGCCTTCTTTTAGCGTCGACCAATAAGCAAGTTCTCCCGGTCCTCCTACAAACGACAGCACAGGAAATACTAAATCCTGCATCATCGGACGTGTTACAACATTGTTACTGAAACAGGCTTCATCCTCTGCCATTTTTAACATTTCTTCTTTTGAAAAACTAATGTTAGCAGCCTGATTCATGAAGCGGCCTTCTTTCCTAGTAAGTAGGAAACGCTCCCCCTCACGAACATAAAATAGATTCGCTGCATTTTCAGTAGCACCTATTGGCATGGCATAGCCATTTCCCTCTAAGCGTTGCTCACGTGCCGTAACAACCTGCGCAATCTCTTGTGAGTGTTCAATCATTTCTTTAAAATAGGGCGCTTCATAGCGACGCAAAGCTTCATCAGCTGCATCAACATATAAAAGACCTTGTTCCTTAAATAGACCATTCATTAATGTCACAAAGAATTCTGTGTACGTACTGATTTTACCAGCTACCTGTAACACATCCGCCAACAACTCTTTTGTATATTGCGTTTCGCCAAATTGACTGAAAATTGTTTGTATCCAACTTGTTAATTGGGCTTGCTCTAATACAGCAGCCGAAGCCATTTTTTTAATTGGACTTTGTTCATTGTATGCATGCTTGATTAATCTGCCATTCACTTCGTAGAATGTATGGTTAATTTCATCTAAGTCATGATCTTCACCAGCCACCCAGAAAACAGGAACAACTGGAACGCCTAATTTTTCGCGTTGTTCTTTCGCCAATAGCAAAACAGAAATAGCTTTATTAACAGAATATAAAGGACCTGTTAGCAGACCTGATTGCTGTCCACCGACAACAACTACTGCATCCTTCTCTAATTCCGCTAAATGCTGTTCTATTTTTTTTGATGATTCAAAGCCACTCATATAATTACGGATAATTGTTGTTAATTGCGCTCTTCTTACTTTATGTGATTGCAAATCCTTTAAACGTTCAGCAAAGGAAGCTTGCTCATTTTTAAAATGAAAAAATGACATAATCGAATCTTTCTGCTCACGATAATCTTGCAGTAATTGATTTGCATTTTTCACATCTACTTGTTCCAATTTCATTAGTACTTTCTCCTCTTCAAAAACAGTCAATATAGGAAGTATAGCATTATACATGTCTATGTTAAAAAAAACTGCTCAAAATTAGTTAAATAAATCCACTATCCAAATAATACAAAAAGCTAAAACAATCCCTATGTAGATAATTGTTGAGGCAACGAATAAGATTCTCCAGATTTTCTTCAAAACCTTTTTGAGCTCTAACTCATCTTTTGTCTTCCACTCATAGACAAGCATGCAAATTGCTAAAATAACTGCTGCAATCCAGACTAACAGTCCTAAATCAATAGTAAATAGAGTAAGCATGATTTTTCTTATGGCAAACAATAAAAAAATCGTTGTAATATCTGAGGCAAAATGAAATGCAAACTGTTTCGTATGTTTGATTTTTTTTAACACCACAAATAGAATACCCCAAATAATCCAAGGGCATATTAAACAAATATCTCCAATCCACAATAAAATACTCACCATCGCACATCCGTTTCATGTCATTATTCATACATCAGTATAATAATTTTGGTAAGCAATCACAAGGTTACTTTGATTTTGATAAAAATCGTTGCACCGCTTGCGCATGTGCATCACCTTCCCAAAGTTTGGCGCATTGTGCCACTTCTTCCATCACACGTTGCTTCAAGTTTTTCTCTGCCCATTTACGTATTTCGATTTCTTTATACGCCTTATGAACACCTGGGTTAATATTTCTCATAAATTCAATAAACTGATTTAACGCTTCAAATTTATCTCCATCATACACTTTCGTAGCCCAACCAACCTCATCAAGTTGCCCACTATCATAGGTTTGCGCATCTACCAACATCTTCATTGCACGATCATGGCGAAGTCCGCGTTCAAATAAATAGGTCGCTCCACCCCAGCCAGAAGTGATTGCTAACGTCCCTTGAATAAAGCCACATTTCGCTTCACGGCTAACAATTCGGAAATCACAGGCAGTCGCAATTTCGCACCCTCCACCAACAGCTGCTCCATTTATTAGCGCAATTGTTGGTACTGGCAATGTCGCCCAATCGTATAAAATTTCGGCCATTTTACTTAGCATAGAAAAAGCCTGTTGTTCCGTTACTAGCGAATGGAATTCAGCTAAATCTCCACCTGAACAAAAAGCTTTTTCTCCTGTTCCTGTTATCACTAAAAAACGAACACTACTATGTGTATGTACATAATCTATTACTTTTTTAAAGCCTTCCATTACTTCATCATTTACTGCATTCCGTCTCTCCGGACGATTCAATGTAAATAATAAAACCCCATCTTGCTCATCAATTGTATACGACATTATGCCACCCCCTTTTATATAGCTAGCTATTTCTTAAACTAAGGTTAAAGCTTTTCAAAGTGACTTGCAATTATTTCCTTCTAAAAAAAGAACCTTTTTTAAATCAAAGGATTCTCAAACAATCTTTCAAATCAGGTGAATCAACTCGCCCTATCTACTACATAAAATTTGTTTTCTAAAGGCTATATTAAAGGCTATTTATCTCAAGTAAATGGAATTCTATAAAATACCCATTCACTAAGAACTTTAATATATCAACGTTTTCAGCACTAAAAATAGACATAATAAAAAGACCACTAAAGAGCCATGGTCTCTTTAGTGGTCTTAACAAGTGCAAATACTAGAATTATTTGCTTACTACTTCTTTACCTTTGTATTGTCCGCATGCTTTACAAACGTGGTGAGCTAGTTTTAGTTCGCCACAGTTAGGGCAAGCTACCATACCAGGTACAGCAAGTTTGATATGTGTGCGACGTTGACGTTTCGCAGTTTTAGAAGTTCTTCTAAATGGTACAGCCATTGATGGCACCTCCTTACAGATCTTTTATTCATCTGTTTGATCAAAATACTTAGCTAAATCAGCCAGTCTTGGATCCACTTTTTGTTCGTCTTTTTCAGACTGTTGCTCAAATTCTTCAGCCGACATGAATGACCATGAGTCATTTTTAGGTTGAATCACTTGCGCATCCTCCTTGTAAACTTGCATTGGAATCTCTAGTAAAACTAGTTCTTCCAAGACAGGTGTGACGTCGATAACATCGCCCTCTACAGGATGAACATTATCTTCATAATTTTCGCCAGCAGTTTCGCCCCATCTGAATATTTCATCTGTTTCGAAATCTAACGGAAACTTCACATCTTCCCAAGTGCGAGAACAAGGAAGTATTAATTCACCAGTCACATGAAAATGACAGTTCATTTGCCCTGCACTAAAAGTGCAAAAGCCTTCTACGTGAACAGGTGTAATATGGCGAATGTCTTTGTTACGAGACATTACACCATCCAGTTGAGCCATTTGGTCAACTGGCATCCCGTTTTGGCGATATTTAGATAATTGTGGGATTGCCCATTTCATATATTTATCACCTCAAGACAACAAAATTGATTATATAATGTGAAATAATAGATGTCAAGATATTTTCTTGTCACTACTATCTTCTGTGCGTATAATCATAATTACTATTATAAGTGAGGTGAGGCAATGATTGCAACAGGAGTTATTGTGGAATATAATCCCTTTCATAATGGGCATCTGTATCATATCCAACAGGCCCGAAAAAAAACAGCTGCAAACATAGTCATAGCAGTAATGAGTGGACATTTTTTACAGCGGGGTGAACCTGCTCTTTTAAATAAATGGCAACGCACACGCATGGCATTAAGCAATGGCGCTGACATTGTAGTAGAGCTCCCTTACCCATTTGCTACTGGTCAAGCGAAAGATTTTGCCTTTGGTGGAATTTCTTTGCTTCAGGCCTTAAATTGTTCCTCTGTTTGTTTTGGAAGTGAAGAAGGTGAATTGAGTAGCTTTAAAACGACGTATAACGCGCTCAAAGCCCACGAAGAGGAAATTCAGACAACCATTCGCCTTTCTACCAAAAACGGTTCAAGCTACCCTCAGGCGCTTAATAACGCCTATCAAATTATTTCAAAAAAATATAATCTATCATTATTAGATTTATCTCAGCCAAATAATATTCTTGGCTATCATTACTATGAACAAATTCAAAAACATCAATTTGATATACAGGCATGTACGATTCAACGCATTGCAGCAGGCTATCACGAGCTAATTAATGCCGAAACCCAAACAATTGCTAGTGCAACTGGGATTCGAAAAGCATTATTTGAAACACATAATCTTGCAAGTATTGAAGGATTTATGCCTCCTGCTTCATTCGAAATACTTAAAGAACATAAAAATTATGCCAACTGGGAAAATTTATATCCGTTACTTCGTTATACTTTATTGCGAACTATACCTCAGCAGCTAACAGCATATGTTGATATTACAGAAGGCATTGAATTTTTATTCCATAAAGCAGCAAAACAAGCAGAGACATTTGCTCAGTTTATGCAAATTGTAAAATCTAAACGCTATACATGGACAAGAATCCAACGCATGCTTACCCATATTTTCATGGGTTATACAAAGCAACAACAGCAAGAAGTCAGCATGCCTAGTTATATTCGTATTTTAGGAATGACCTCTGATGGGCAGAAATACTTGTCTGAAAATAAAAAGAAATTAAAACTCCCACTCATTAGTCGCGTCGGTAAAACAACAGACCCTTTATTAGCATTAGATATACGCGCAACTGATTTGTATATGCTCGCTACAGGTGGCGGTGAACCCGGTTTAGACTTTAAGACTCCTCCGATTCGCCTGTAATTACTAGCTATCCATAAAGAACAGAGGAAAAGTCACTGAAATAGATGACTTTTCCTCTTTTGATTTGAAACTATTTTTATTTTAATTTATCTAAATAAGCTAGCGCAGATTCTAAATTTTTCACCGGAACAATTTTCATATCCGATTTAATTTTTTTAGCTTCAGCAACCGCTTCTTCGTAATTACTCACTACATTTGGTGCTGCTTTTTTCAACTCTTTTGAAATGGTATCATCTGGTGCAAAGAAAATTTCTACACCATCTCGATCTGCAGCAATTACTTTCTTATCAATTCCACCGATTCTACCTACCTCGCCATTCTCTAACATTTCACCAGTACCCGCAATTTTATGTCCTTTTGTCAAATCACCATCAGTCAATTGATCAATAATCTCTAATGTGAACATAAGCCCTGCTGAAGGACCACCAATGTCCTCTGAATTAATTTTCACTTCAGGGTCTGTTGTAATTGATTTGCTGTCAGAGAAAGTAATGCCCAATCCAATTTTACCTTTTGCCCCAGGAATCTCTTTTAACGTCACATTTTTCGTAATTGTTTTATCTTCACGTTTAAATGTTAAAGAAATTTTGTCGCCTTTTTTCTTTTTCTTTAAATAATCTACTAAGTCTTGATGCTTTTCAATCATCTTACCATCAATTTTTGTCACTTCGTCTCCAGCTTGAAGAATTTTAGAGGCAGCTGCTCCTTCTAAAACATAAATTACGTATACACCATTGTAATTTACGGTGAATTTATGACCTGTTGATTTAAAAGCCATGTATTTTGCATTAAATTGCGAATCCGTCATTAATTTTAATTGACGTAGGTTGTACTCTGCATCCGATTCTTCAGGTGCACGTACTTCCTCTTCTTTCAAAACGTCACGATCATCTGCAAACTTTGCATATAAATACGTAAAAGGAGTCGCTGTAGACATGGCAACCGTCATCATGCTCAATGTCCCCTTACTCGCTGCATCGGCATGTTCTACCTCTACATACTCTGTTAAATCGTATGCATTACCAGGAGACATAATATAATAATTAATTGGATACACAAATCCACCGACAATAATTACAACTGCCACCATAAATACTAAAAATTTTTTCACTGACATACCGTTGCCCCCCTTTTTATCTCTGTAATTGTCTGAACGATATTCACTAAAATAAGTTCAGTGTTATTTTAATATTTTATCATTGCACACTAAGAAATGCGTAAAAAAACATCTATTGATTTAAACAGCTTTATAGATAATTTGACTAAAGTGTCTTGAACTTCCATCAAAAAAAAGGTTCTACGTCAAATGTTGGGGTGGAGTGATTTGAAAATTCAAATCACTCCACTTTTTCTATTTGTTCGTTTCGGACGAATGCTTTCCGCCAGCGAATCGCTTGCCACAAGAACAGCTATAACGTCGTCTTTTATAATAGAGAATCGTTAATCGATTAGGCCTACAGGATGTAGGTCAGACAAGCAATTTAACCTGGATGGTTATTTTATTGCTTGTCTTCCTCTTTATTTAGATGCTTTATTTTTTGAATACGGTAATCATGTATTTTAGTTGTGGTATTTAAACAAGATGGACAAATATGAGCTTTTTTAGGTACTTCTAGATAAAGTGCAATTTGACCGCCTATTTTCTCTATCTTTGTGATGATTACATCTGTAAATCCGATTAATTCCATGTTAAAATTCATTGAGCACAACTCACCTTTCATTACTTGTTTCTAGACAATCCAAGTATAACGAAATCGGTGGCGTTGTGCTTTTTTTGCGTTTAAACGCAAAGAATTAGTTGAAGCGAAGCCCGCGGAAAGCGTCGAGCAGAGGTGGTATTGTTTGAAAACCCCAACAAATAGTATAGAACCATAAAATAAACCCCGGTAGCCTGACACTTACGCATGTGTCGAGTTACCGGGGCTATTTATCTAACTAAAAGTCCCTTTAGTGATTAGACCGCAATTGGTGCTTTAATACTTGGATGTGGGTTATACCCCTCAATCACGATGTCTTCCATCTCATAATCAAAAATGGATGACTTGTCTTCGCTTAATTTTAATGTTGGTAGTTCTCGATGTTCGCGTGATAGCTGTTCATTGACTTGATCAATGTGATTTTTATAAATATGGGCATCCCCTAAAGTATGCACAAATTCGCCCACCGCAAGACTACATTCTTTTGCAATTAAATGTGTTAATAGCGCATAAGAAGCGATATTAAATGGTACTCCTAAAAATACGTCTGCTGAACGTTGGTATAATTGGCATGATAGCTTTCCATCAGCTACGTAAAATTGGAATAAGGTGTGACACGGTGGCAAAGCCATATCGTCTACTTCCGCCGGATTCCACGCACTGACAATATGACGACGTGAATTCGGGTTAGTTTTAATGGATTCAATGACATTTTTTATTTGGTCGATTGTGCCTCCATCGGCTGCTGGCCACGAACGCCATTGTTTCCCATATACAGGGCCAAGATTTCCGTATTTTTCTGCAAATTCGTCTTCTTCTAAAATACGTTGTTGGAATTGTTTCATCTGTTCTTTGTAAATCACATTGAATTCTTCATCTGTAGATGCACGATTTCCGAAATTCGTCATGTCTGGACCAGTGTATGCCTCACTCGTTACCCATTTTTCGAAAGCCCATTCATCCCATATATGATTATTTTGTGCGATTAATGTTTTTACATTCGTATCACCTTTTAAAAACCACAGTAATTCTGAAGCAATTAGGCGAAAAGCCGTTCTTTTTGTTGTTAAGAGAGGAAATCCTTTTTGCAGATCAAAACGCATTTGATAGCCAAATGTGCTCCAAGTTCCTGTACCTGTGCGGTCTCCTTTGGCATTTCCTTCATCTAAAATAAATTGACAGAGCTTCAAATAAGCTTCATCTACATGATTTTTCATAATGATTCTCCCTTACAAATGTTTGTTTCATTATATCAAACTCTCGCTATTCTCTCTAGATGGAGCTATCAGAAATCCTTTTGTAAATTTCCCTCTGTACATAAGGAAAGACCACTTAAAGCTATAGCCTCTTTAAGCAAGATAGCTATTTCTTAAATGGTCCTGTCCTGTCATTTATTTATTTTCCTCATAGGTTTGAAGATCCTGCAGTAAACTCGCTATAAACTCTTCCCTTGCTTCCCTATTAAATTGTTCAATTTCCTCATTAGAATCTGTCAAATAATTTTCTGGCCAAGTTTGATGGCGTTGCTCAGTCAATTGCTCAAGGATGGGCTGACTTAACTTGATGGAAGCAGCCTGCTGATCCATTGCTTCATAAAATAGAAGATCGAAGCGAAAGCTTGCATCTGCCCATTTTCCCTTACTCTCCTCTAAAGCCAAATTCGCAAAATTAAAATAGGTTTGCGCTTCCTTAGATAATGCTTCTTTGCTGGCTAATTTGAAATCAGTTAAAACACCATCACTATTTTCAAGCTGAATGACGTCACCTATTTGTAGTTTTTGTACTTTATGAAATTGTGATTCCACATTACGTGGCAACCATTTTTCATTATCAATAATTTGTAGTATTTCGCCTTTTGTTCCTTGTAAGCGATAGGTTTGATTATGATATGTAGGATGGTTCATTTTAAAAGAAGACAGTGCATTTACACGAATGACTGGGTAGACTTCATCAAAAACAGCCGGTACAGTATTGCATAATAAGTTGATATTATATGCATTTTCACTATAGGGATGTTTTCCTTGCTCATAATATTGCGTTTTTAATGTGGCATCTGTTTGCATTTTTTCTTCAATGCTAGAGTAATACAAATCATGAACGAATATTTCTTCTGTAGGGATGGTTTCCCAACTTCTGATACTATATTCATTTATTGAAACTTCATCTGAATTTTCTGCTTCACCTATACGATTAAATCCATCCAGATTATACCCTTTTCGGTTGTACCCATATTTATCGTAGCCTTCTGCATCATAGCCTGTAGCATCATAGCCAAATTTATCAAAGGGCACTTCGAAGGGTGATGGGCTACCATCTCTTTGACCGCCTAAAGCATTGATTCCATGTAAATTAAAGCCATCTTGTCCAAAACCATCTTTGTCTATGCCATTTCGGTTAAAGCCTCTTCTATCATAGCCTTCCGCATTAAATCCATCTTCACTATAGCCCTCTTCTTTTACAAATTGAGCTATTTCCTGGGTAATAGTTTCTTCGCGTCTTTCATTGTATTGACTTAAATTCTTATATTCAACATTGTTCATGATAAATTTATTTGATAATTGATAGAAATTATTAGTTGTTTGATTAATTTGGCTATGATGCTACAGGCTATGATGCAGAAGGCTA
>JAGHSJ010000148.1 GCA_018065935.1 Candidatus Kurthia equi | reverse complement strand
TACGCTCTAGCTGCCTAAGGGCAGCTTGTCCGCCTCTCCGAATACTTGTGGTTAGAGAGACCGACTGAAGCGCACGCACACAAGGCCGTATAAAGTCAAGCCTCGGGGCTTTGTACTAAATTAAGAGGATCGCGATTTGTATCCTGTTCGTCGGGTCACAAAGAGTTAAAACAATAGACGATATCTAAGCATGTAGTATTCTCGAGCGTAATGCTGGCGGACGCGGGTTCAACTCCCGCCACCTCCACCAAAATTCTTAATTGTCATTCGTTCACATGATGACATATCAAACTAAAAGCCTTAACTATCAACAGTTAGGGCTTTTTTTATGCCTTTACATTCTGCATTATTCGTAAACATAGCATTGGCTCATTTGTATGGTGTTTTGTATGTTTGAGTTTAATGATGTGTGACCATACACGGAAAAGGTTTATTGTGTTTAAAGAAGATATTTCAAAATTTCCAATGGCTGATACAGTTCTAAAAGCTTTAGAAACAAATAAAGCTGAAGAACGTATTAACGACGGCGATAATTTATATTTTGTTATTAAGAGAGATGGTAAAAAGCGTTGGGAGTTTAGGTATAAAAAACCAGCTACGGGTAAGTGGACATTTATAGGGCTAGGATCATACCCTCAAGTTAGCGGAAAATTAGCAAGACAAAAAGCTATGGAGGCTCGAAACCAACTTTCTGATGGTATTGACCCGAAGGATGCTAAAGATCAACAAAAACAAGATCAGATCCAACAAAGTAGTGGTGAGTTTTTGTTTCAAAAACTTGCTGAAGAATATTGTGCAAGTAAAACTTGGACAAATGATACTCGTGTGCGAAATGAGGGGGCGCTAAGAAATCATGTTTATCCTCTCATGGGTAGTCGTGATTATCGGACAATTAAAAAAGTTGAATGGCTTGATTTATTTAAGACAGTTCAGAAAAAACTGCATCCGAAAACAAAGAAACCGATTGTTGAGATGGGGCAACGTGTTTGTGCTTTATGCCGTGATATTTATGATTTAGCTGAAGTGACTGGCCGGGTAGATCAGAACACAGTTGCTAATATTCATAAGCATCTTGAAAAGCATGTAAGTGTAAACATGCCTCATGTTGCTGAAAAAGAATTGCCTGATCTCTTAGTTAAAGTCGTAAATTATCCGACACGACAAACTGCAATTGGTTTACAGCTAGCCTTAATGTTAGGTACTCGACCAAATGAAATTCGCCGTGCTGAATGGTCTGAATTTGATTTTGAAGAAAAACTATGGGTAATTCCTGCACATAAAATGAAGAAGCGTGTTGAACATACGATTCCACTTTCATCACAAGTTATAGAGTTGTTAAAAGAGTTAAAAGCATACAGTGGTTCAAGTCCTTACTTATTTAGAGGGAGAAATTCTAGTAAAGAACCTATTTCAAATGCAACGCTCGGAAATGCTTTAAAAAAAATGGGCTATAACGGTAAGCAAACACCACATGGTTTTCGACATATTATGAGTACAGCATTACGTGAGCGTGGTTTTCGACGTGAGTGGGTTGAATCAGCTTTAGCGCATAAATTGGGTGGTGTGGAAGGTGTCTACAACAAAGCTTTATATCTAGAGCAACGTAGAAAGATGATGCAAATCTGGTCTGACTATTTAGATGCTTTAGCAAATGGTAAATCATTTGAGTTTGATAGTTTTGAAATTGATAAATTGACGGAATATTCATGGAACGATATCGGTTTAGAAAAAAATAAATTCAATGCAAAACAACTAAGAGTGCTTCAGTCTTTTATTGAAGCTATGGTTCAAGATGATGATATGTCTGAAGAGGAGGCTGCATGATGTCTTATGTAGATTACGCCGTCGCTTTAGATGAAATATCAAAAATGACTAAACAGCAATGTAATGAATTTACCCTCTTACACTATGTTAAGAATGGTTTGTTGGATTTATACGTTAAATTAAATACAGAATTTGATTTATGTGAGTGTTCAATAGCAGAAGATTTAGCTTACTCGATCAAAAAACAATATGTTGGTTATGTGCGTTTAGATATTTCGGATATAACTAATATCGACTTATTTAATTGTATCAGTAGCTCGTCTAGCTTATCTATTACTCAATTTAAACACGAGTCTAAGAATCTAGGTTGCGTATTGTTGAAGGAAAATTATCATTTTAAAAAAGCTCATTTCATTTCAAATTATTCACATCCTGAAGATAAAAATGTAATTATCAAAAGAATTAACTTATCAGAAGGTGTTGAGGAGCTATATAAAGACGATGCTTCTCCAGTTGAACTTTCAACTGTAGTCGCTGTATTGGGATTAGTTGAAAATATGGTTTTTTCTTTTAATGATATTAAATTCAGTCTTGCACAAATTAAAAAATTACAGAATAAGCCAATTATTCAGTTGAATCCGAAGGTAACTAATATCGACATCCGTAATAAAAGAATGGATTTAGGAAGGAGACTGGGAATTCAGTTTATTAAAAATGTTTTACATTTCAAGATGGCTAATAATCAAGAAGACTTGGTGAATTTAGTAAATTGCACGTTGAGATGTTTCAATCAGGAGCGCGATTTTCAGACTATTATTGATTGGTGTAAGGAGGAAAATTTACCATTACCTTCCTCTAAAGAATAAAAAATAATCAAAGAAAACTATAAAAATATTTTTTGGATAAAAAGTATTCAAGATTACGGGAGGCTTGATCTGCCGTAATCTTGGAACATCCATATATCTTTATCTCATACTAGCCTCATCGGCAAAACGCTGTAATTGAGGTAACTATGAACATCCAACCAATTCGACTCACCAAGAAAGATACTGCTAAAGCTTTAGGTTTAAGTACTGATGGCTTGGATAAGTTAATGAAAAGAGATTCAACCTTTCCAAGAGCCTATAAGTTTGGAAGTTCAATGCAATCAAAATCTTATTTTGATTATTGCGAGATTCTGAAGTGGCATGAATCTCAAAAGTTGATGGTGTAAGTTGGAGAGATAAATGAAAGTGACAGTCCTTACTTTAAATGAGTACTTTGAAGTCTATACAGAATGTGAAATTACAAGTGAACTTACATCCAATACTTCAATTGTGTTTACGGCGGTACATCATGGTGAAAAAGTGATTCTGATTAATACGGCGTTTGAAAGTTACTTAATTCAAAGTACTAGTTAGGAAAAGTGCAGTGCAAGAAATGTATAGCATTTGGAATGCGGCGCTGTTGTTAACAGCGGAATTAAATAAGCGAACTACAAAACAGTGGTGGTCTTATTTGAAACATAATCCACGAAAGTGGCAAGAACAGGACGGTTTTCTCATCAATTATCACTTGATTGATGGTGAGCTGTTCTACACAGAGGCAGGTTTAAAAGCCTTCATTAATGCTCATAAGCAGGAAACTAAAGGAGAAGTGCATGGACGCTTTAAATGAACTCGAAGTAATTTTACGTGATAACACCACTGTCACGGGTACTGATGCAATGAGAGAATTTATTAAATGTGAGGTGGCGAATGTTATCGAGCATGCCGATACAGGGGATGTCACGGTAGATCTCAGTACCCCATCAGGTATTCAAGGAGCAGCAGAATTGATTTTTTATCATATTGAAGCTGCAACGGAGGTAAAAATTGATATTGCGTTCATTGTTGATGAGATTTGTAGTCAATTAAAGAGACGCAAATAACAAAACGGTGATGCAGTAAAAAAAGGAGATGCTGAAACATCTCCTTTTCCACATTTACACATACACAATCGGCAAAACTGAGCAAGTAACCAACGAACTAGTGTTCATTGTAGCAGTTATTGCTATTCACAGCAGTTAGACAAGATATGGAAATTACACAATATTTAAGCCCACGCGAGTACCGTGAGACTGATAAAGCTACAGCGGAGTTAAATAGCTTCATGCTTGAACTATTTAAGGATGAAAAAAAGCTAGTTATCTTTGATAAGGACATTTTGCTCAGTGAGTACGATGACAGTGTACCAAAATGGTCAAAGACGAAGCGAACCAAAAAGTCAAAGGTAATCGAATCAACAGCGGTCACAATGGAAACGCCCATAGCGGAAGTTCATGCATTGTTAGACTCATTACAGGAGCGCCTAGCTGACAACATAAAAGATGCTGAACTTTACTATCCTATCAATGTTGAACTGTTTTCATCAGTGCGAAAGATTAAAGCTGTGATTGATTGGCTAGACTTGAGGTTTACGGTAGACCCGACTATGTGCAAGTTCTACAAAGAACCTAATGCACGTAGCCGCATTAAAGAGTTAATCACAAAGCGTACAGGTATACGTCACTACATTGCACATAAGGACAACCACATCACCCAGCATGATGCATCATTCACAATTCGACTGCATGACATTCGGAATAAAAGCGATCTAAAGAAAATTACTGATTTACTGGTCGAAGAGTACGGTGCAAAATGTGAAACAATGACTATTGATGCGATCGAATTATCTCTTGATTTTTACGGAGGTGATGGTTCGGCTATAGTCATCAAGTTGCACAAAGCCATGCAGTACCCAGTAGACGCTAGGTTATTACGAACCTATAAAACAAAATGGACACGGCGAGATATACCGACCGCCCCACATGCGCTTTATGAGCTTGTAGAAAATGGCTACAACATCGGCATGGGCGATCATCGGAGTGATGTATTCTGCGTGAGAGCATACTTCAAACGAACCGACAAGGGCGGTCAATCTTTATCGAAAGACCAGCACAGAGCGCGAATTGAAGTAACGCTGACAAAGTTAGCTTTTACGGATGATACCATTGACCTTCACATAAGCAACTTGCGCAAAATCATTACTTGCGGATTCAAGAAAATGCAATTCACTAAATTGAGCAAACGAGCAACGCTCACCGAAAAAGACCAGTATTACACCCAAGTGAAACCATTCGGAAAAGAGCAAGAGGACAAGCTGAGTATCAGCAGACATAAGCGAAATTTACCCGATGCGATCGAGAGCTACGCGTGGCTGAATGAAGCGAAACGAAACGCCGTGAAAGACCTTGCGAGAAAGTTTTAATTCGCAAATTTCGGGGTGTTTTTTTAAAGATCAATTTTACTCTAAGTCATATGTTGTATGACTTAGAGAGATTTTTGGAGCACAAGTTGGCCTAATAACAGTAATAACATATATAT